>CAZSGT010000261.1:0-3740 GCA_964606215.1 uncultured Lachnospiraceae bacterium | reverse complement strand
TGGCAGAAAAATACAATGGTATCGGTGTTGGCTTTTTCTACCCGGTAATAGCCGCCCTCCCGCGCATATCCATGTTTCTTTAAAATATCGTCAAACCCTTTGCAGACCCACCGGTATTCCTGCTTCACCGTACTATCACGCATAATCTCCGTCTCCATCCATTCTGCGTGGTTATAGTACTTTTTTTCCGTTGTCCAGTCCTGGGGAAGCCAGTCCCAGAGAATGGTACGCCCTTTCACATCCGGCCGCCGGATATTTGCCCGGCAAAATTCCTGAAGCCAGGGAAGCGTTTCCGCCTCCCGGTTCATCTGGGCAAGGGTCAATGATGCAGTATCCTTTGCCCTGCCAAGAGGTGAAACATAAAAGTTTTTCACATCCAGACGAGATAAACGCTTTGCCAACAGCTCCGCTTCTCTCCATCCCACTTCTGTCAGGGAATCCTTCTCATAGTCCGGGTCTGCATGTCTCACAATTAAAATTCTCATATTATTCCTCATTTCTGCGTACGTTCTTTGCGCATAACGAGTTTGTGTCAAGCCATATATGGCTTTGTGTGCGCAGACACAAATCTCGCGTGTGAAAAATCATTTTTCACACTAATCCTCCATGCTGTAACTGTATTTTAATACTTTTTTCCAAACTGTGCCAACAGCTTTTCTACCGCCTCTTTGGTTGCCATCCCCTCGGAAAAAGCAGATGCGGAACCAGTACAAACGCCTGTATAAAATGCCTGTTCATAGTCCTTGGAGGCAAGATATCCCGCAATAAAACCTGCCACCATGGAATCCCCTGCTCCCACAGAATTTTCCACTTTTCCCCCAGGCGCCTCAGACTGGTATATCTGTCCATCCTCTGCCAGCAAAACAGCCCCTTCTCCTGCCATGGATATCAGCACATTACGGGCTCCTGCCTCCTGAAGCTTCTGCGCATAGGGAATCACTTCCTCCCTGGTGCGAAGGTTTACTCCATAGATTTCGCCCAATTCATGGTTATTGGGCTTTATAAGGAATGGGTGGTACTGCAGCACATTCATCAGCAAATCTTTTGTGGCATCCACCACAATCTGCAGTTTTTTTCTGACAAGATGTTTCATAATATCACTGTACATGGTCTCTGGCATAACGGAGGGAATGGAACCGGCAAGCACCAGTATATCCCCGTCCTGCAAAGCATCTAACTGGGCATAAAGAGTATCAATATCGCCGCTGTCAATCCCCGGACCCATACCGTTTATTTCAGACTCCTCATTGGATTTCACTTTCACGTTGATGCGGGACAATCCCTTTTTCACCTCTATAAACTTCGCATGAATCTTCTGTTCCTCCATAAGTCTCACAATTTCCCTGCCGGTAAAACCAGCCTGAAATCCAAGTGCAGTGCTGTCATATCCTAAATTTCGCAGCACCAGGGAAACATTAATTCCCTTTCCTCCCGGATTCATCATCTCCCGGCTGGTGCGGTTTACCTCCCCCAATTTCAGGTTATCCACCGTTACAATATAATCCAGCGACGGATTAAACGTAACTGTATAAATCATGCAATCAACCTCTTTTCTTTTTAAATTATTACTTTCGTTTTAAAAATTAACGTTATTTTAGCAACAACCAAATTTACCGTCAATGCTTTTAATTCAAAAATACAAAATGTTTTTCCCATACACATGACCAAATAAATATGCCATAATATTTCTTTTAATAGTATATACAACAAAGAGGGTTCGCATTCGAAACCATCCAAGCCCAAGCTATTCTAAATGCAATCTGCTGAAAATAAATTTGCAGTATATTTTATGATTTAAGACTATTGGTCATCTCCACCACTTATCCAAATAAACGAAATAATATAACGAAACCCCGAGCGTCACGCTTCGCGAGACTGCTCGGGTTCGCGGGCGCGCTCGGATAGTCTTGTGCAAGCACAGACAATTTCTTCACTCCGTTTCGGTCCGCACAAAACAGATGTCCACTGGACATCTTGTGCCCTCACTTTGCCTTCGCGCAAATAAAACTTGTAATGAGGAGCGTATCGCGATAAAATAAGGTTTGCAGGCAAAAATATCCTGCAATGAAAGGAACTGAGGATAAACATGACTGAAAAAAAACAAATCACAGAAAAACAAGTAACACTGATTTTTATAAACCTGATTGTTTCCGGCATTGCCACATCCATACTCTCGACAGCTATGACTACTGCGCTGCCCAACCTGGTGGAATACTTCGGGGTAAGCACTTCCATTGGACAATGGGTCACAAGCGGTTATTCTCTTGCTATGGGAACCGTTATGCCGCTGACCGCTTTTTTGATTACCCGTTTCCCCACAAAAAAATTATATATGGCGGGAATCGGCTGCTTTATCATAGGGCTTTTACTCAGTATTTTCAGCGGCAACTTTGGAATTATGATGGTGGGAAGGATTTTGCAGGCCTGCGGCAATGGCGTTTTAATGTCTGCAGCACAGGTTATTATTCTGACCGTTTATCCCATTGAAAAAAAGGGAACCATGATGGGCGCATATGGACTTGCAACCACCGCCGCACCAATTATTGCTCCTACCATTGCAGGATTGATGATTGATGCCTTTGGCTGGAAATCAATTTTCTATGTGGTTCTGGTCATCCTGGTAATATCCCTTATCATGTCCTGTTTTGTCTTTGAAAATGTTTTGGAAATCCAGAATAAAAAATTTGATTTTCTTTCATTTACAGAAAGCATCTTTGCTTTCGGAGGCATTACCCTGGGAATTGGCAATATTACCAGCTTTGGACTGATTAGTATGCAGGCAGGGCTGCCACTGGCAATCGGCATTGTATTCTGCACCCTCTTTATATTTCGCCAGTGCCGCCTGGAAACACCTTTCCTTGATGTGAAAATCCTGCGCAATTGGAATTACGCAGTAAGCGTGATTTCCAGTATGGTTCTCTATCTGGTAATGATGGGCTCCTCTGTCTTGATGCCACTGTATGTACAGAGCGTCATGGGATATTCCGCAGTGGTGTCTGGTCTGGTTACACTGCCCGGTTCCATTGGAACTGCTTTGATTAGTCCCTTTGCCGGCAGATTGTACGACAAAATAGGAATCAAAAAGATTTTTATGGCTGGTTCTGCCGCTTTGGTAATCAGCAATGTGGGAATGTTCTTTATCACCATGAAGACACCTCTTTGGGGTGCTGCCTGTTTAAATATAATACGCAACCTTTCCATTGGTAGTCTGATGATGCCTCTGTTGACATGGGGTACCAGTAATATAGATACAAAAAAAGTGGCAGACGCCTCCTCTCTGCTAACGTCTTTCCGTACCATTGCCGGTTCTATCGGCTCCGCATTGTTTGTGGGGATTATGTCCCTTGTAAGTACAAACTCTGCAAGTACATACGGGAACAATGCTCTCATCCACGGAATGAATGTATCCTTTTTATGCATGGCAATTGGAGCAGTGGTTTTGCTGTTGATATCCATTTTCAGCGTAAAGGATGGCAAAGGCTTATTTTCACACACATAAAAGGGACGCTGTCTCCACAGCGTCCCAAAAGAAGGAGTATGAAAAAATATAACATAAAACAAAAAACATATGCATCTCTGACAACATTCCTCGTATATTGTCCAGATGTTTTGCTTTACAATACACAGTATAATTTGAAAATGTGTTTCAGATATGTTCTATTTGTGAATTTTTTATGATTTCCGCATCTTTCAAAAAATGATTGACAAACTAAAATGAAACTGATAATATATTATGCGTA
>CAZSGT010000260.1:0-3742 GCA_964606215.1 uncultured Lachnospiraceae bacterium | reverse complement strand
TCGTTAAAGCAGACAAAGTCGGGAATAAAGAAATCTGTTTACAATATTTATGTTGCAACGATGCAGGATACTGGTGCAATTACGGATGATTTGACAGAGGATGGAAGGCCGTCCGTCATGGTGAAGAGTTTGCAACTGGCAGACGGAAAAGCAAACTTCACATGGATTACCAATTACTCTTCAAAGGGAAAAAGAACCGTGTGCAATCCAAAACTTGTCCGGATAACCGATAATCGTTTTCTTCTGATTTGGGAAGAGGAATATAAGGATAACTATGACTGCACCCGTTATTGTTATCTGGATGGAACCGGCAAGAAGGTCTCTGAAATCAAAGCAGTGTATGCGAAATTATCGGATTGCCAGCCGATTGTCGTAGGCGACCGGGTGGTCTGGTATACAACGATGGAGAGTTCTCCCATTTTTTATAGTCTTTCAGTGAATGATGAGAAATTGCCTGTTCCAGCGGTGAAAACAAAGTTTACAAAACGAGGAATTAAATATCAGGTGACAAAATCCAGTGCAAAGAAGGGGGAGGTAAAAGTTATTGGTTATCAAAAATCCCAGGTGCTGGAGGAGATTATATTAAATACGGTAGATTATGGCGGATATCGTTTTAAAGTTACTGCTATTAATAAAAATGCATTTAAAAATTGTAAAAAATTATTATCCATAAATGTCGGAGCGAATGTGAAAAAAATTGGAGCGAGGGCTTTTTACGGCTGCAGTAAGTTGGAAATACTCATTTTGGAAAACAAAAAATATACATCGAAATCTATTGGGAAAAAGGCGTTTGCGAAGATAAATCGCAAGGCACTTATTGCGGTCTCAAAGAAAAAGCTGTCTGCTTATAAGAAGTTATTGAAGAAGAAGGGAGTACCAGCTGATGTATGGATTGAAGGATGGCTTAAATAATGAAACATCGAAAGGCAGGGGGGTATGAGCCGTGGAATTGCGGGAATTATTAGAGCAGGTGAAAAGTGGGGAGTTGTCCGTGGAGGATGCAGAAAAACATATGCGGATGCAGCCCTTTGAAGATATGGGATTTGTCAAGCTGGATATGCACCGCAAGGTGCGCTCTGGTTTTGCGGAGGTAATTTTTTGTGAAGGCAAGGCGGACACACATTTGCTGGAAATTTTTGGAAAATTGTACGATACTTACGGGGAAGTTTTTGGGACAAGGGCAAGCCAGGCACAGTATGAGATGCTGCGCAGGTCTTTTCCACAGGTGGAATACGATTCCATTTCCCGAATTGTAAAGATTGTGGAAAAAGAGCGGGAACTGACGGGAAAAATTGTGGTCTGTACGGCAGGGACAGCAGATATTCCGGTGGCGGAGGAAGCGGCACAGACGGCGGAATATTTTGGGAGTTATGTTGAGAGAGTGTTTGATGTTGGAGTGGCAGGGATACACAGACTGCTGTCCAGAGTGGAAACTCTCCAGGATGCAAATTGCGTCATTGCCGTGGCAGGAATGGAGGGCGCTCTGGCAAGCGTCATCGGCGGACTGGTGGATAAGCCGGTAATTGCGGTGCCTACTTCCGTGGGATACGGCGCCAGCATGAAGGGGTTATCTGCACTTCTGACCATGATTAACTCCTGTGCCAACGGGGTTGCGGTGGTAAATATTGATAACGGATACGGTGCCGGATATATCGGGACGCAGATTAACCGCATGGGGGTGCGCACTTAATGTGCAATATAATGATAAGCGGACCGAGCGTGCTTGCACGTGAGGGCGCAACAAAATCATAATGCGGAGCATTATGATATAATGTGTCCTGCGTGTTTTGCCAAACATTAATGGGACAAGACATTTGTGTATGGATTTACGCGAAGGAAAGGGGCAAAGAGAAATGAAGACAATATATATGGAATGTACTTCTGGTATCAGTGGCGATATGACGGTTGGCGCATTGCTGGATTTGGGAGCGAATGCGGATGGATTGCAGAGAGTGTTGGAAATGCTGCCAGTGGAGGGATATACGGTGAAGATTTCCAGAGTGCGTAAATCCGGCATTGATGCCTGTGATTTTGCAGTGTTGCTGGATGATGTCCACGAGAATCATGACCATGACATGGAGTATCTTCACGGACATTCCCACAGTCATACCCATGACGGAGAGGAAGAGCATACGCACAGCCATGCCCATGAAGGAGGAGAGCGTACCCATAGCCATGCACACCATGATGAGGAAGGTCATATGCATGCCCACACACACGATGGTGGAGAAGCGCATGCCCATAGTCACACACACGAAAATGCAGAGGGGCATACACATGCCCATATACATACTCACGAGCATCGGGGGCTTGCAGAGATTTTACATATTATATCCCAGGCACAGATGAGCCACCGGGCCAAGGGATATGCAGAGAAGATATTTAAAGTGATTGGTGCAGCGGAGGCGAAAGCTCATGGCATCCCGGAGGAGCAGGTACATTTTCATGAGGTGGGAGCGGTAGATTCCATCGTAGATATTATTGCCATTGCATATTGTCTGGATGATTTAGATATCGGGGAAGTCATTGTGCCAAAGCTCTGGGAGGGAACGGGAACGGTACGGTGCCAGCACGGCGTATTGCCGGTGCCAGTGCCGGCAGTGGCAAATATTGTCAGCGCCTATAAACTTCCCTTGCATATCATGGATACGGCAGGCGAGTTTGTGACGCCCACAGGGGCGGCAGTGGTGGCGGCAATCTGTACGAATTTCCAGCTGCCAGAGACATTTACCGTGAAGCGTATGGGCATCGGTGCGGGAAAAAGAAATTATGAGAGACCCAGTCTCCTGCGTATTATGGAGATAGAGATTACCGTTGATGGTGATAGCGATATAGGGGAAAACACTGGGGATGGGATTGGAGTCACATCTAATCTCGAAGCAGATATTTATAAGCTGGAAACAAATATTGATGATTGCAGCGGGGAGAATCTTGGATATGTGATGGATAAGCTGTTTGACGCTGGGGCGAGAGATGTGGAGTATGTGCCGGTATATATGAAAAAGAATCGTCCGGCGTATCAGCTGAATATCATTTGCAGCCGGGAAGACGTCCCGAAGATGGAGAAAATTGTTTTTGCCGAGACAACCACAATCGGCATCCGGAAATATCCGGTGATGCGCAGCATATTGGAACGGATTTCCCAGAGAGTGGAAACGCCTTTTGGATTCGTCCGGGTAAAAGTTTGCCTGACACCGGATGGAAACCGGGGATATTTAGAATACGAGGATGTGGCAGCGGTGGCAAAGAATACAGGTATGTCATACCCCGAGGCAAGGGCAAAGCTGCAGGTATCCTGTGCGGAGAAAATGGAAAATATTGTGGTGATATAGATTTCGGGTGCAAAAAGATGGATGTATATTTTCGATTTACAGGGATTGTGTAAATGATAGAAAATATACATCCATCGGCTTTTCTGCGCCCGAAAGATACATTGCGTGAAAGCAAAGATAGATTCTATTGTTTAAAATCTTAAATTTTTATGATTGCGATGGTTAAATGTTTCGTAAGTTTTTCGGTGTCTCCAATGGTAGCGGACTCCTTTTCGGCGGCTGCGGTACAGGAGTATTCCTAAACCAACGACCAGGGCAGTACCCAAAATACATCCCAGAACAATAAGGACTTTTTTCGTGAAGATTTTAGAAAGGGAAAACTTCTCCTTTTCTTTCTTTGCCCGCTGTGCCTTTTCCTGATTCAGTTCTTTTACCAGCTCGTCCACAGAACCGGCAGAATCCAGAAACGG
>CAZSGT010000259.1:0-3775 GCA_964606215.1 uncultured Lachnospiraceae bacterium | reverse complement strand
CGGTTTGAAGGGGATAAGGAGCGTGCTATGTCGCATGCCATTGCGAACACCTTTAAGTCGGTAACCGGAAGCTCTGTTACAACCATTGCCGGATTTGCGGCCCTTTGCTTTATGACCTTTGCGCTGGGCAGGGACATAGGTATTGTTATGATGAAAGGTGTTGTCATGGGAGTGCTTACCTGCATCACACTGCTTCCGGCAATGGTGCTGGTATTTGATAAGTGGATTGACAGATGGAGCCATAAGAATCTGATTCCATCCCTGGATGGAGTTTCGGCGTGGATTGTCAAGCGCCGCTGGATTGCATTACTGATTTTTGCGGTTCTGCTTGCGCCGGCATTGTACGGAAATAAAAACTACGAGATTTATTATAATCTGGACAGCGGCCTTCCAGCGGACATTGACAGCTCGGTGGCAAATGCAAAGCTGCGGGAAGAGTTTGATATGAGCACGGTTCATATGATTATGCTGAAAAACGGTATGAGCGCAAAAGAAAAGACGGAGATTTTGAACCGTGTGGAAAAGGTGGAGGGCGTAAAATGGGTAATCGGACTAAATTCTTTCCTGGGTTCCAGTATACCGGAAAGCTTTGTGCCATCGGAATACCGGGAGATGATGCAAAGTGAAAACTATGAGATGCAGTTCGTATGTTCCGATTACAAGGCGGCAACCGATGAAGTAAACGCCCAGATTGCAGAAATTCAAAAAATTGTTAAGGAATACAACAAAGCTTCCATGGTGATTGGTGAGGCACCCCTTACCAAGGATTTGCAGGACGTAACCGATGTGGATTTGGTCAATGTAAATTATGTATCCATTGCCGCCATATTCATAATTATTATGGTGATATTCAAATCCATTTCCCTGCCAATCATTCTGGTATCCATTATCGAATTTGCCATTGCGCTGAATATGGCGGTTCCGTATTATACAGGAGTGAGCCTGCCCTTTGTGGCAAGTATCGTAATCGGAACCATTCAGCTTGGAGCAACGGTGGATTATGCCATTCTTATGACAAACCGGTATCACAAGGAACGGCTGCGGGGGGCAGATAAGAAAGAGGCGGTGCTGATTGCACATAAGACGTCCATAAAGTCCATTATGATTAGTGGTTTCAGTTTCTTTGCATCCACCTTCGGTGTCTGTATGTACTCCGGAATTGAGATGATTAGCTCCATTTGTACCCTGCTTGCCAGGGGTGCCATGATTAGTATGGTGGTGGTCATTATGGTTTTGCCGGCAATGCTGATGTTATTTGATAAAATCATCTGCAAAACCACCTGGGAGCTTCGCAGTGTGAAGAATTAGAGGTATGACAGAGGTATGATGTGTTTTAGAAATTATAAAAAAATAGATATTGAGAAAGGGCAGGTAATGATTATGAAAAATAAGAAAATTGCAATGGCTGGTATCAGCGGACTTTTAGCAGCAGGTTTAATCATGGGAAGCGTGGAATACGCATCCCATACATTTGTCAATACGCATACGGTAGTTGCCACGGAGCAGCAGATGGAACAAAAAGAACAGAGTGAGGGCAAAAAGACAAATGCCGTTTCCAAGGAAGAGACAGTCTATGTAAATCTGAATCCTGACGGCGGGGTAGATAAAGTCACTGTATCCAATTGGTTAAAGAGCGCCGGAACCACCGGTGAGGTAAAAGATTATTCTGAACTTACGGACATAGAGAATGTAAAAGGCGACGAGAGTTTCAGTCAGTCCGGTGAAGAAATTACATGGAGTGCAGCGGATAAGGACATATATTATCAGGGCACAACCGATAAAGAACTCCCAGTAAATGTTACATTCACGTATAAACTGGACGGCAAAGAGGTGACACCAGAGGAATTAGCAGGAAAAAGCGGCAAACTGGAAATGATTGTCAAGTATGAAAACAACGAAAAAATGAAAGTTGACGGGAATGGGGAGAAAAAAGAAGTGTATGTACCTTTCGTGATGGTAACGGGGATGATGCTTCCAGTAGATAATTTTGAAAATGTAGAAATTGACCATGGTAAGGTAGTTTCCGAAGGGTCAAACACCATTGCAGTGGGGGTAGGTTTCCCGGGGCTGTCGGAAAGCCTGGATGTAAGCGAGGATGCAAAGAAAGACATTCCTGACGGATTTACGCTGACAGCGGATGTAAAAGATTTTAAGCTTGAGACTACATTGACCTATGCTGCTGCAGATATTTTGGGACAGATGAATCTTGATGATGCGGAGGATTTGGATGACATTGTGGAGGATTTGGAAGAACTGACCGACGCTTCCACAGAGCTGGTAACTGGTTCCGGGGATTTATACGATGGTGTCAGCGAATTACAGAAAAAGATGGGCGAGTATGCGGAAGGCATAGATACCCTGACCGACGGTATTGACACGCTGGCAAATGGGGGAGACCAGCTGATGGCAGGACTTACGACCTATACAGAGGGTGTAAAGACTCTGGCAAAGGGAGCTGGTGAGTATGTAGACGGGGCAGTTACACTTGCAGAGGGAGTAAAAGCCTATGTAGAAGGCGGTGAAACCTTATATGCGGGTATTGCCCAGCTGTATGAGGAAACAAAGAATTTGCCCGGCCAGTATGCAAAGCTTTCCGCAGGAATCCAGGCATATGTAGAGGGGGTAAACCAGCTGGCAGATAAGGATAATCTGGCACAGCTTGCCAGTGGTTCTGCGTCGGTATCTGATGGAATTGGCACGGTACATGCCGGGGCAGCGAAAATTAAAGGCGGCGTGGCACAGGTAAATGAAAATCTGGGAACGCTGGAGCAGACCTTTGCCTACAATGATTCTGCCATGCAGAAGTTACAGACCCTGCTGGCAGACGATTCCCTGACAGATGCGCAAAAGAGTGCCATTCAGGAAACCCTGGGAACCATGGATACGGCGACAAAAACACAGAAACAGATTGTGACCGGATTAAAGGCGGCAACGGACACCGGAGCAGGCACAACTGCAGAGCTGGGAGTGGGTATCAACAGTTTAGTGAGTGCAACTGCCGCAGACAGTTCCCTGCAGACGGGCGCATCCGCTGTAAGCAGCGCGCTTTCCGCATTTCAGAGCGGCGGTGGAACACTGACAGGCAATAATGAAGCTCTGCTGGCGGGAAATAAGGAGATGGAAGCAGGAATCAAGAGCTTGTCCGCTGCAATCAAAACCCTGAATGAAGGGGCAGGCAAACTTAAGAAAAATGATAAAAAACTGAAGGATGGGGCTGCTAAGCTGACCAAGAGCGGCAAGCAGATTAAGAAAGGCGCAAAGAGGCTTACGAAAAACACAAAGAAGCTTACCAGTGCCGGAAATCTTCTGGAGGATGGCATGAAGGAGCTGAAAGCCGGCGGCAGGAAAGTCAGCAAAGCCACCAATCTACTGAAAGAAGGCGTGGATAAACTGACAGACGGAAGCCGGGAATTAAAGGATGGAATGTCTACCTTTGATAAAGACGGAATTGCAAAAATAAAGGAGACATACGACGATAAAGTGGTGAATCTTCTGGACAATCTGGACGCCGTGCGGAATGCATCAAAGGAATACCAGACATTTTCCGGTCTGGGGAAGGGCATGGATGGAAAAGTGAAGTTTATCTATGAAACCAGTGCAATTAAGGCTGAGGATAAAGAATAAGCGAAAACAGGTAAGGGCGCAGAGGAAAAAATCTGTGCCTTTACTTTTTCATGTAAAAAGGGGTATACTTAAAATGAGGTGAAATGATTGGGCAGATTACAGGAAAAGAAGAAACAGATGGAACGATAGGTAAGAATAGCGAATTTTTAGA
>CAZSGT010000258.1:0-3789 GCA_964606215.1 uncultured Lachnospiraceae bacterium | reverse complement strand
AACGGTTCGGGAAAATCTACTTTTGCGAAACATTTAAACCGTTTGCTGGTACCTACGGAGGGTACGGTGGTTATTGATGATATGGATACTTCGGATGCAGATAAAGATTTTGAGATAAAACAGCGTGTGGGTATGGTATTTCAAAATCCGGACAACCAGATGGTTGCCAATGTGGTAAATGAGGATGTGGGGTTTGGACCTGAAAATCTGGGGGTTCCCACAGAAGAAATCTGGTTGCGGGTAGAGAGGGCGCTGGCTGCGGTGGGAATGACTGCTTACGCATCCCATGCACCAGGACGGTTATCCGGAGGACAGAAACAGCGTGTCGCCATTGCCGGTGTTCTGGCAATGCGGCCGAAATGTATTGTCCTGGACGAGGCAACAGCAATGCTGGACCCGGTGGGGCGCAGGGAGGTACTCCGGGTGTTGAAGCAGCTTCACGAAAAAGAGGAAATTACGATAATTCTCATTACGCACCACATGGAGGAGGCAGCCTGTGGGGATAAAATGTTTGTCATGGATCAGGGTAAGGTGGTTATGGAGGGAACGCCGGAAGCGGTTTTTGCCAAGGCGGACCAAATCCGGGAGCACGGATTGGAAGTGCCTCAGGCAGTACTGTTGGCAGAACGGCTCAGAGAGAAAGGGATACCGGTGGGAAGAAATGTTCTCACGGTAGAGGATTTAGTTCACGAGTTGGAGCGTGTAAAGGAGCATTATGCAGTTACTATTTAATGAAGTGAATTATATTTACGGGATAGGGAGCGGTTATGAAAAACATGCACTGCGGGGCATCAATCTGGAGATTCGAAGTGGGGAATTTATAGGAATTTGCGGACATTCGGGTTCTGGAAAATCTACTTTGCTGACGCATATGAATGGATTGACAAAGCCAACCAGCGGAAATATTTTTTACGATGGAATGGATATCCATGACCCGGATTTTAACCGCAGACTGCTTCGCACAAAGATTGGACTGGTTTTTCAGGAGCCGGAGCAGCAGTTGTTTGAGACTACTGTTATAAAGGACGTGCAGTTTGGACCGAAGAATATGGGGCTTCCCCTTTTGGATATAGAAAAGCGGTCATATGATGCATGCCGCATTATGGGGATTGGAGACGATTTAATTGACGCCTCACCCCTTGAATTGTCCGGCGGTCAGAGAAGGCGGGTGGCAATTGCCGGAGTGCTGGCAATGCAGCCGGAGATGCTGGTGTTGGACGAGCCGGCCTGCGGGCTGGACCCGGAGGGGCGAAAAGAGCTGATGGAGATATTGAGAGTGTTGCATAAAGACCATGGAATGACCATTGTTCTGGTTTCCCATAATATGGAAGATTTGGCATCCTATGCAAACCGGATGCTGGTGATGAAAAATGGTGCTTTGGTTTTGGATGGGGCGCCATCGGAGATTTTCCAATATGAAAATGAACTCCGGAAGATTGGGCTGGGGATTCCGGATGCCGCCCAGGTGGTACAACGGCTTTCGCAGAGAGGGAACGATATACACAGTAAGGCAATTACCGTGGAACAGGCAGCGGAAGATATTGCAGCATGGATAAAAAGATAGGGAATACTGTACACGGCGGACAGTGGAAGAGGTTCATTAGGACAACAATGAGACTACAGATGTAGAATAAAAAACGGAAGATTACATAATTCTACAATAGTAGAAATGTTGATACGAGAAATAGAAAGGAGGAAGTGGATGTTAAAAGATATTACCATCGGGCAGTATTATCCGGCAGATTCGGTGATTCATAAGCTGGATGCCAGGACAAAAATGCTTGCGACTTTTTTCTATATGATATCCTTGTTTCTATTTAATAAATTTGCAGGCTTCCTATTTGCCTTTGTATTTCTCGCGTTAGCGGTGCGACTGTCAAAAGTGCCGGTGCGCTATATTTTCAAGGGATTAAGGCCTGTGTTGTTTCTTCTGATGTTTTCTGTGATTTTGAATTTGTTCCTTATGCCGGGAGAGGTGCTCTGGGAATGGGGAAGCTTGCATATTACTAAAGAAAGCCTGCGATTTAGCGTGTTTGTCAGCCTTCGTCTGGTGTTTCTGGTGACAGGTGCTTCCCTGATGACACTGACGACTACCCCGGGGCAGCTGGCAAGCGCACTGGAAGATTTGATGTCACCGCTGGCAAAATTTCATGTGCCGGTGCATGACATTGCCATGATGATGTCCATTGCCCTGCGTTTTATTCCCATTCTGACACAGGAGATGGATACCATTACCAAGGCGCAGATGGCAAGAGGCGCAGAACTGGAGAGGGGAAATATTTTTGTCCGGGCAAAAAAAATGATTCCCATTGTGATTCCCTTGTTTGTCTCTGCAAGCAGAAGGGCGGAGGAGCTGGCGCAGGCAATGGATGCCCGTTGTTATCACGCAGGCGGGGTCAGGACGCGGATGAAACCCATGGTGTACCATCACAGGGACTGGGTGGCGTTTGGCGTGTTGTTTGTATATATGCTGTTGTTGCTGGTGGTATTGCGGATGCTGCCTGTGATGTGAGGGGGAGAGTAGTGTGAAAAATGATTTTTCACACGCGAGATTTGTGTCTGCGCATACAAAGCCATATATGGCTTGACACAAACTCGTAATGCGCGAAGAGCGTGCGCAGAAATGAGGAGTAATATGAGAAGAATTCTACTTCGGGTAGCATATGACGGCACCCGTTATCATGGATGGCAGATACAAAATAACGAGGTAACCATTGAGGGCTGTCTGAATCAGGCGTTGACAGAACTTGTTGGCACGCCGGTGCAGGTGGCGGGAGCGAGCCGTACGGATGCGGGGGTTCACGCTTATGACAATGTGGCGGTGTTTGATACAGACAGCCGGATTCCGGCAGAAAAGTTTGCTTTGGCGTTGAATGCCAGGCTGCCGGAGGATATAGTGGTACAGGCTTCAAAAGAAGTGGCCGGAGATTTTCATCCCCGGTATGCAAAGAGCAGAAAAACGTACGAATACCGGATTTTAAACCGAAGATGTCCTTTGCCGGGAGAGTGCCGTTTTGCGCATTTTGTTTATGGCAAACTGGATTTGGATGCCATGAAACAGGCAGCAGGATATATTGTGGGAGAACATGATTTTGCCTGTTTTATGGCGGCGGGAAGTCAGGTTCAGACCTCTGTGCGCACGGTGTATACCCTGGATGTGGAGAAAGAGGGGGATATGTTGTATATGCGCATCACCGGTAACGGTTTCCTGTATAATATGGTCCGCATCATTGCGGGGACGCTGCTGGAGGTGGGGATGATGCGGCGCAGTCCGGAGAGTGTGAAGGCGGCCATAGAGTCGAAAGACCGGCAGATGGCTGGGCCCACAGCCCCGGCAAAGGGATTGCATCTGTTGCAGCTGGAGTTTGCGGATGATATTGGATAACTTTGTTAAAAAAGGCTTGACAGTACCTTTTGCGTATTATATAATATTTTACTGTGTGGTATAGAATCTGTGGTAGCCATTAGCCCCGGTAGCACAGCTTTATACGAGACATATAGACGTAACAGTATGATGATTAGTTAGGAGGAAGTCAGGATGAAGAGTTTTATGGCAAGTCCATCCACGATTGAAAGAAAATGGTATGTAGTTGATGCTACAGGACATACATTAGGCCGTCTCGCTTCTGAGATTGCCAACGTTTTGAGAGGTAAAAATAAGCCTATTTTTACTCCGCATATTGATACCGGCGATTATGTTATTATAGTCAATGCAGAGAAGATTAAGGTGACAGGTAAGAAGTTAGAGCAGAAGATTTACTACAATCACTCTGATTATGTAGGTGGTAT
>CAZSGT010000257.1:0-3837 GCA_964606215.1 uncultured Lachnospiraceae bacterium | reverse complement strand
TCCTCCTTTTTTATTTTATGCATTGGTTTCTCTGTATATGTGCGCAGATGTGTTTATATAGTTACCCTATGTCTACGACGCTATACACGATTTATCAATCTTCTTCCAAATGATTCAAATAGTATATCCGGGCACCATGCGACGGCACATTTACATCTAAGACGTCATCACACTCCACTGCATCCCCACTCCAAAGCTCTGTCCCGGAAACCCGTTCATAAATCTCCGCATCTTCCAGCGAAATCTCCCACTGCCTGTCCTCATCTCCGGCATTGAATACCGCCAGATAATTTCCGCCAGCATGGGAAGACGCCATCCACACAATCTGTTCACATCCGTCCACATCCCTGCGCCACAGTGGATGGGCATGTCTGGCGTCCCTGCACATCTGCAGAATTTCCGCATTGGTCAGCAGTTTCATGGTAAAAGAATCAAAGCCAGTCATCTCCCCGCCAATCATCAGCGGTGAACGGAAGATACACCACAAGGTCATCATGGTAATCTGTTCCTCTTCGGTGAAATTTGTCCGGTTATCCTTTGAATAATCCTGTCTAATGGGCCCTACCGGAAGCATATCTGCATCCGGCCAATGCCCCGCCCCCGAGTGGATACACCATTTCTCCGCCCGCTCAAACATGGCGTATAGTGCATCCCATGTATCCCAGAAATCATCAGTCATACGCCACATATTTGATATTTTTTTGAACAGTTCCGCCTGTTCTAACGGTGCTGGTCCCGGAGATAAACTAAACACCATCTCCCTGCCGCAGTGTTTTAAAGCATCTGCAATCATCAGAAGTTCCTCTTTTGCATGGGGAAACTCCCTGGCAATATCGTCACATTTGATGAAATCCACTCCCCAGGATGCGTACAGGGAAAATAAACTATTGTAATATTCTTTTGCTCCCTCCTTTGTCACATCCACACCGTACATATCCGTATTCCATGCACAAATGCTGTCAGTGGCGGCAATCTCTCTGGCTGTATGGCTGCTTCCCAGAATCTTCCCGTTCTGATGCACCGCCTGTCTGGAAATCCCCCGCATAATATGGATGCCAAACTTCAATCCCAGAGAATGCACATACTCTGCCAGGGGGGCAAATCCCTTTCCATCTGCCGATGAGGGAAAGCGGCCAGAAGCCGGAATCAGACGGGAGTACTCATCCAAACATACCTCCGTAAAGGGATGATACGCATGGGTATCTGCCGTCGGTTCATACCACTGGATATCCACCACAATATATTCCCATCCATATTCTTTCAAATGCTCCGCCATAAATGCCGCATTTTCTCTCACAATCTCCTCCGTTACCGCCGGTCCATAACAGTCCCAGCTGTTCCATCCCATGGGCGGTGTAACTGGTTTTGCTAACATTATATTTCCCCTCTTTCCCGTAATATGTGAACAAATTTAATACATTCATATAACAAAAAAAGCAGATAACGGGAGTCGAACCCGCCTTTCCAGCTTGGGAAGCTAGCGTTCTACCGATGAACCATATCTGCTAATCAATAACATTATATTGCTTTTCTATCTAATTTGCAAGAAGATTTATTCCCATTTTTAAACATTCCCTGTACAATCTGGAAACCGGAAGCCCTACCACGTTATAATAATCTCCGTCCAGTGCCTGGACATATATGGCAAATCTGCCCTGCACCGCATAGGCGCCGGCTTTATCCCGATGCTCTCCCGTTGCCAGGTATGCGTTCATCTGCCCTTCCTCCATGGGCGCGATGAAAACCTTGGTATCCTCCGCAAAGGACACGCTCTCTGTCTGTCCGTTCCGCTTGCACACCAGGGTCACGCCCGTGTATACATGGTGGCTGTTTCCCTGTAGCAGCTGCAGCATCTCCTTTGCATGGGCGTCATCCCGGGGTTTTCCAAGTATGGTATCCCCGTGGGCAACAATGGTATCCGCCCCAATCACCAGCACATCCCCCTCACACTCACCGGCAACCGCCCATGCCTTCTGGTAAGAAAGCTCTTTGACTACCTCCTGGGGTTCGGTCTGTGTTGTCACTTCCTCCACATCGCTTTGTTTCACCTCAAATACAATCCCCACCTGCTCTAAAATCTCCCTGCGTCTGGGAGACCCCGACGCCAGTATCACTTTCATTTTCGTACCCATGCTGCCAGCTCCTTTTATGTATAATTTCTTCACGAGAAATTCCTGCGCATCAAATCCCCACACTCTTCAATATGGGCATAATCGTTAAAACGGTCCAGAAAAAAACCGCGCTTTTCCTCATCGTAGTGAATCTGGGTAATCCCACAATTTTCCAGAGAGGTACCGAACAACAGACGTTTGCGCACATCCCCGCCAAACAGCGCCGCCAGCAAAACCCTTATGACGCCTCCATGGGTTACAATGACTACATGCTGTTTTTTAGTGGCAAGAATCTTTTCCAACTCTGACAGTACCCGCTCTAACACCATACCTCCGTCCTCCCCGCCCGGATATGCCATGTCCCTGGGCGGTACAAAGTACTCTGCAGTGCGGACAGACGCCGGAGAAGGATGCTCCTCCCCATCTTTAAATGCCTGTATGTTTTCCTCGTAATACTCCCTGTAAAATTCTTTCACCTGTGCATCCGGGCAGGCAGTCAAATCGCCAAAATCGAACTCCTTAAAATCCGGTATTATCTGATGTTCCTTTAATAAATCCGGACGGTCTGCAAAAGCAATCCGGGCAGTTTCCACCGCCCGGACTAAATCACTGCTATACAATGCATCCACCGGATATCTCTTCATACGTTTGCCCAACAATTCCGCCTGCCTGCGTCCCGCCTCTGACAGCGGCACATTTACATTGCAATCGGAACTGCTTTGTCTGCCATGCCGTATCAAATAAAATATCACTGTGCTCCATCCTCCCCGGTATCTGTGGTTTCTCCGTCCCCAGAAGCCGCATCCGGCGTCGGTCTTGGTGCCGGGGTGACATCCACCACGCCGTCTCCATTGGTATCTACACCATCATTTTCATCAATTACGCCGTCATAGTTGCTGTCAATATTGGGCGTATATGCCGGAGTCGGAGACGGTTTTGCTTTTTTCTTCTTTACCTCTTTATATAAGGTCTTATAAGAAATATCTGAAAGCGGAACAATGTCTTGTGTAAACAGGCTGTCGTCAAACAACAAACCGTCCTTTTCCTGTGCCTGCTTTAACTCGTCGTATACCGCCATACGTTTTTCGTATTCGTTTCCACTGGCGGAAGTATCCACATCCGCCCACCAGACATAACCGTCCAGCCAGTTGTTCTGCACATCTTCCCAGGAGGTAAAGTTTTTCTGCAGTTTCTTTGCTGCAGGCTCAATCAATGCCTGTGCCTCGCCAACGGTAATATAGCCTGCAAGATACCCCCACTGCGCCAGATGTGCCACCCGGCACAAATCCCATGCCATCACACCTTTTTTCTCCCACTTCTCATAATTATACTTGACATTTTCGTAATGAAGCCGCATGCTGTCTGTCAGCTCTGACATAATCTCTTCCAGTTCTTTATCTGAAAACTTTGCCATCTCTTTGGCGTCTTTTTTATATTCCTTTCGCTGTCCGGTCTTAACTAGCTGCCGAATCTGGGTGATTAACTGCTTACGGTCCTCAATCTGCCAGCTCTGCTCCAGAATAGACTGGGCGGCTGCCTTATTGTTATCGTTAGCTTCAAACCCACCAAAATAATAGGGATTTCCACCATTCATCTTCATGAGAATAGCTCCCATGGCCCTTGCCCATTTTCCAAGATTTGAACTTTCATCCTCATTGCTGTCCTTTGGCGCTTCTGTAGCTGTCACCTTATCCTTTACGTTCTCCAACACACTGTCTGCTTTGCC
>CAZSGT010000256.1:0-3854 GCA_964606215.1 uncultured Lachnospiraceae bacterium | reverse complement strand
GCCTCATACATCTCTGGTGCTGTTTCTTCCTTCACCACTTTCACTAAGGGTGGTAGTGTTAACTGCTCTGGTTCCGTTACCAATATCACCTCTGCCCCGCGCAGCATCGCCTGGTTTGCCAGCGCATACCCCATCTTTCCCGTAGAACGGTTGGATAGGAAACGCACCGGGTCCAAAGTCTCCCTGGTAGGTCCCGCCGTAATCAAAATCTTTTTCCCGGCAAGGTCTTTTTCTCTGGCAATCTCCCTGAGAATATACTGCTCTAACACTTCCTCCGAGGGCATTTTTCCTGCCCCGGTATCTCCACATGCAAGATATCCGTTATCCGGCTCAATGATTTTGTAGTCAAAAGTCCTCAGCTTCCATAAATTATCCTGCACAATGGGATTTTCGTACATGTTGGTATTCATGGCAGGGGAGAGAATTTTTTTCGCCTTACATGCCATCACCGTGGTTGTCAGCATATCATCCGCAATGCCATTTGCAATTTTTCCAATGACATTGGCAGACGCCGGCGCAATCATCATCACATCCGCCCGTTTTGCCAGCGCCACATGTTCCACATTAAACTGAAAATTCCTGTCAAAGGTATCCACCAGACATTTATTCCCGGTCAATGTTTCAAAGGTTATGGGATTGATGAAATTGGTGGCATTCTCCGTCATTATCACATGGACATCCGCATGTTTCTTGACTAATCTGCTGGCAAGCCCTGCTATTTTATATGCCGCAATGGAACCGGTCACTCCCAGAACTACGGTCTTTCCTTTTAACATACGCGCCTCCTCCTTAGTATTCCGGGCTCAACTCCCCATACTTCTCATATCTGGAAACTTCCCGGATTTTATTTTCTCCGTCCACAAACACCACTTGGGGTTTATGTTCCTTTGCTTCCTCCTCTGACAACCCGGCATAACACATAATAATAATCTTATCCCCGGTCTGTACCTGCCTTGCCGCCGCCCCATTAAGGCAGACCATGCCGCTTCCCCGCTCCCCGGCAATGGTATAGGTCTCAAAACGGTTTCCGTTGTCAATATCCACAATCTGTACCATCTCGTATTCCAAAATACCGGCAGCATCCAGCAAATCCATATCCACCGTAATACTTCCCACATAATTTAACTCTGCCTGTTTCACCGTCGCCCGGTGAATTTTTCCTTTCAGCATTGTCAACTGCATTGTATTCACGCCTTTCTCTTATTTTATATAATACTTTTATTATATAATGCTTCTTCCACCATCCAAATCCCAGTGAAAGTGATTCGATTTCCTCTCGTCTTATATATTACTTCTTCCATCATTTCAATTCCAATGCAAGCATGAAAAACAAGAATTTCTATCGTTTCTTCCATTTGCCCAAAAATCTTTCAGCAAGTGATACAAAAAATATATTTTAATGAGGGACTGTTTGCAGTACGTTGGTGCTTAAGCCATGTATTCTATGGCTTTATGCACCACTACGTATTGCAACAAGTGCAAACGTGTCCCGAATCAAATATATTTTTGTATCACATATAGAAAGTAAATTGTGCAAATGAGAAAACCGATAAAATCCTATTCCAGAATAAAGTTATCAATCAATCTTGTCTTTCCAATATACACGGCAATTGCCACCAGCACGCCGCCCTCCGTATTCTCTACCTGCTGCATGGTTAGCAAATCCACCATCTTTACATAATCGATTTTTGCCAGAGGCTCGCTTTCAATCAATTCCCGCATGGCACCGAGGATTACGGAAGCGCTCGTCTCTCCCTCCCGTGCCATCTTCTGTCCGAGAAAGATGCTCTTGGAAAGCACCAGCGCCGCCTGTCTCTCCTCCTGTGAAAGATAGGTGTTCCGGGAACTTTTTGCCAGTCCGTCCTCCTCTCTGACAATGGGACATCCCTTTACCTCCACATCCATATTCAAATCCTTTACCATACGCTTAATGACCGCCAGCTGCTGTGCATCCTTCTGTCCAAAATATGCCCGGTCTGGCGCGACAATATGAAATAATTTATTGACAACGGTGCACACGCCCCGGAAATGCACGGGACGGCTGAGACCACAAAGCTCCTCCGTCAGCACGCTCATATCCACATAGGAGCAGAAATGGGAATCATACATCTCTTCTGGTTCCGGATGGAAAATTAAATCCACCCCAACCTCTTCACACAATGCCGCATCCCGCTCCAAATCTCTGGGATAGCTTTCCAAATCTTCTGTGGGACCAAACTGCATGGGATTGATAAAAATGCTCACAACCACCCTGTCATTTTCCCCTGCGGCTTTCATCAGACTTAAATGCCCCTCGTGCAGATACCCCATGGTGGGCACAAAACCTACTGTAAGCCCCTGCTTTTTCCATTCCCGAACCTGTTCTTTTACCTCTTTTACTGTCTTTACTATCTTCATTTCCTCACTCATACTGCCAGGCTCCTTTCACTGTTTATCCCGCATAATTCTCTAATTCCTCCAGAACCTCTTCGTCAATGGTATAACAATGCTCTTCCCCTGGAAAAATCCCTTCTTTTGTTTCTTTTATGTAGGACTGGTATGCTATGGTCATAAGCGCCCCGGCATCGGCAAAACATTTTACAAACTTTGGCTTAAAGTCCGGGAATGTTCCCAGCATATCCTGATTTACCAGAACCTGCCCGTCGCAGTCTGGTCCTGCACCAATTCCAATGGTGGGAATCTGCAGCGTCCGGGTAATCACTGCCGCAAGTCCCGCCGGAACCCCCTCCAGCACCACCATGCACGCACCAGCCTCTTCTACTGCTTTTGCATCGTCAATTAACTTCTTTGCCGCCTCCAGGCTCTTGCCCTGTACCTTGAAGCCACCAAAAGCATTGATGGACTGAGGGGTAAGCCCCAAGTGGGCACACACTGGAATGGACGCTTCCACAATAGCTTTTATCTGCGGGCACATTTCCTTGCCGCCTTCCAGTTTCACACAGTTTGCACGCCCTTCTTTCATCAGACGTCCAGCATTTACCACCGCATCATATACGGAAGTCTGATAGGACATAAAAGGCATATCACAAACAACAAATGCCTCCTTTGCCCCTCTTGCCACTGCGGCACAGTGATGAATCATATCCTCCATGGTAACTGAAATCGTATCCTCATATCCAAGAATAACATTTCCCAGCGAATCTCCCACCAAAATAGTATTGACTCCCGCCGCATCCACCAGTTTTGCTGTGGTATAATCATATGCTGTGAGCATGGTAATCTTATCCTGCTCTTCTTTCTGCTTTTGTAATGTAAGAACTGTATTTTTCATATATAATCATCCTTTCTTTTCTAATTCTGTTTCATCGCATCAAAAAATCTTTATACCAGTTCTGCCATGGCTCCGTAATCCCGTTCCGGATTTTTTTCTTTTGCAATGGGAAGCAATTTTTTCGTCAACGCCCGGTAGACATCGTATATCTCCGGCGTAACGGCAAGAGCCTCCAAATGCTTTTCCACGGTTGCCGTATCTCCCCGCTCCACCGGTCCGGTAAGGGCATCTGCCATGCCTTTTTCTCCCACTGCATCCAGATTACCCTTTGCCAGTCCAAACAAAACCTGGGCGGCATTTTCCCGCTGAAACCCACACTGCTCCAGCAAATCCACGCCACATGCATACAGTCCTATCATCTGGTTGCTGACCATAGATGCGGCGGCATGGTAACGCACTTTATCTTTGCATTCCATGACCTGTACTGAATTTCCAAGATCCGTAAAAAATTCCTGCATCTCTTTTAAATGCTCCGGCGACCCTTCAATTGTAAATAAAACCTGTGATAATTCCTGATAAGATGCCGTTTTACTGTGAATCGCATACAGGGGATGAACGGAATAGCCAAATGCGCCACATTTGT
>CAZSGT010000255.1:0-3864 GCA_964606215.1 uncultured Lachnospiraceae bacterium | reverse complement strand
GATTGATGGCTGCATCCGTCTGCAATAGTTTCATTGTGGCATCATCCGTAGCAACCTCACGCTCTGTGGCGCTGATATACCCAACAGTCACGCTGGTTCCATATCCCAATGCATTTCCAATGGCAATGGCCTGCTCTCCTACTTTCAGATTCTCGGAATTTCCCAGTGTGGCAACTTTAATGGAATTTATAGTATCGTTGCTTAAATCACTTCCCTTTACGGCAACCACTGCCAAATCAGAAACGGAATCCGTCCCCTTCACCGTAGCGCTGTATACATTTCCATCGTTAAATTTCACAGATACCTTTGTTGCATCTGCCACCACATGGTTATTAGTGACAATCAGCAGTTCACCGTCCTTATTGGAAATAATAATACCGGAACCGCTTCCCATGCCTTCCTGCTCATAAGTCCGTCCAAAGAAGTCTCTTTCCTGCTCCACCACTGTCACATCAATGGCTACAATACTGGGAAGTACCGCCTCTGCCACATCTGAAACACCGTTATAGCTGCTGCCGTCGGAACTGACAGTGGACGCTGTGCCAATCTGGGTCTGCTCCTTGGAATCTTCCTTATCCGTATCTTTCTTTTCCTTCGTATCCTTCCCCGGTTCCTGTATCCCTACTGCCGGATTCTGATTGAATAAACTATTGGAAACATAGTCCACACCCTGAAACATTACACCGCCAATCACACCAAATGCTGCCGCACATAAAATCGCCTTATAAAAATTTTTTGTCATAAGAACCCTCCATTCCATTCCTCTGTTATACTCCCAAGTCTACCAATCATTTATGACCGCTTTGTGTGTTATCTTTGAAAACTTTTTGTTGAAATTGTGTTGAAAATGTGTTTTTAATAGTTTCCAAGAATGCGCAGGCTGGAAGCCTCCTCCTGTATTCCACGGATAGCATTCCGCACCCCTTCATCCTGCAAATTGCCGTCAAATTCCACAAAAAACCGGTACTCCCAGTTTCTTCCTATGATGGGCCTTGACTGGATATTTGTCATGTTAATGCCGTTAAAAATAAAATGGGAAAGCATATTGTAAAGAGAACCACTCTCATGAGGAAGTTCAAAACACACCTGTACTTTAGAAGCATTCTGTAAATATACCTTTTTATTTGTAAAGATAATAAAACGAGTATAATTTTCGTTTTGATAATTCACTGCTTCCTGCAGCACCTCCAGACCATAATACTTTGCCGCCCGTTTGCTGGCAATGGCGCCATGGGTGATATCCTGTTCCTCCAGCACCTTTGCCGCACTTGCCGCCGTGCTGGAGTACTCCTCCTTGACAATCTCCGGATGCTGTTCAAAAAATGTCTCGCACTGCAACAGACCCTGCTGGTGGGAATATACGGTACGGATATCTTCAATTTTCGCCCCCGGCAGCCCCACCAGCGCATGCTCCACCTTGACAATGTGCTGTCCGACAATGGTATTCTCATAATCCAACAGCAAATCAAAATTGTCCGTAATGCCACCGGTGGACGTATTCTCAAAAGGAAGGACTCCGTAGTCTGCCTCCCCGTTTTGCACCAGTTCCATCACACCCCGGAACGTCAGCTCCTGCCGTGTCTGTATATCACTGCCAAAAAATTCCTCCATGGCCTGCTCCGTGTACGCACCCTTTCCGCCAAAATACGCCACCTTTGTGTGTCTGTCCCGCCCAATGTCTGCAATGGGCTGCAATAAAAGCGCGTCGCTGTGTGCATCAACCATACTATATTGGAGTTTTCTGCTAATGGACATAATCTGGCGAAATAGCTCGTCTACCGTCTTTTTTGCAAAGGGCTTTTCCACCATGCCAGTCAAGGTCTCCAGCTTGGATTTCTCCCTCTCCTTGTCAAAAACCGGTTTCCCCACCTCTTTTTTGTACTCTGCCACCGACCGGGTAATCTCCAGCCGCTGCTCCATCAGCTCTACAATTTGTTTATCAATCGCATCCAGTTTATCTCTGCTCACCTGTAAATCAATCATACTCTTCTCCATTCCTGTATTACATTTATAGCAAATCCTATTATAGCACTACTTCCCTATTATTGCGAATAATTTTCTTCCAGCTTATCCACCAGTTCCGTAAATACATCCAACGCCTGCTGTATAGGTTCCACGCTTCCCATATCCACCCCGGCATCCCGCAGCAAATCAATGGGCGCCTTAGAACTGCCCTTCTTAAGAAAATTATTAATATACTTCTCCACTGCCGGACCGCCCTCTTCCAGAATCTTTTTTGAAAATGCCGTTGCCGCCGCATATCCGGTGGCATACTGATACACGTAAAACGGGGTATAAAAATGAGGAATCCTTGCCCATTCCATGTCTATTTCCTCATCCACCACCACATCCGGACCAAAATACTGCGCATTCAGCTCATGGTATATCTCCTTTAACTTCTGTGCGGTCAACACCTCTCCAGCCGCCGCTTTCTCGTGGGTCAGCATCTCAAACTCCGCAAACATGGTCTGCCGAAATAACGTAGCCCGAAATCCTTCCAGATGATGATTCAGAAAATATTTCTGTTCATTTTCATCCCGGCTGTTTTTCATCATATAATCCATCAGCAGCTTTTCATTGCAGGTAGACGCCACCTCCGCCACAAATATCCGGTATCCCGCATATACATAGGGCTGGTTTTGGTTGGAATAATAACTGTGAATCGCATGACCCATCTCATGGGCAATGGTAAACACGCTGTCCAAATCGTCCTGCTGGTTTAACAGCACATAGGGATGTGTGCCATATGTTCCCCAGGAATATGCGCCACTGCGCTTTCCCTTATTTTCGTACACATCAATCCAGCCCTCTGTAAAACCGCTCTCCAATATTTCCCCGTACTCTTTCCCCAAAGGCTTTAGCGCCTGGACAACCATGTGCTTTGCCTGCTCATAGGGGATTTCCCTCTTCACCTGTTCCACAATCTGTACATACAAATCATACATATGCAGCTGGGAAAGCCCCAGCGCTTTCTTCCGAAGTGCCACATACCGATGCATAACCGGAAGATACTGGTGCACCACATCAATTAAATTCCGGTAAACCTCCACTGGAATCTCACTGCCAGACAAATACCGTTCCAGGGAAGAATTGTATTTTCTCGCCTTTGTCATAAATGCCGCCTGCTTAACATTTGCAGCATAATTAGAAGCCAGAGTATTCTCCCACGCCTGATACGTGTGGTAGACACTTTCAAAGGCCGCCTTGCGCACGCTGCGGGTGGCGGACTTCATATAGCGGATGAAATTGCCGTGGGTGATTTGCACCATATTCCCATCCTCATCCTCTATGGACGGAAAACGGATATCCGCATTATTAAACATGGCAAAGGTATTCTCCGGCACCTCTAACACCTCACCGGCATCTGCCAGCAGCTCCTCCATCTCCCGGTTTAAAATATGGGGCTTTCTGCGGAACAATTCCCGAAAAAACCTTTCATACAGGCGCAATTCTTCCTTCTCCTCCATAAACCGCCCTATGGTTTCCTCCGGAATATCCAGAAGTGCCGGAGAAACAAAGGCGGTGGCACTCATATACGACACCTGTAGACTACTTGCCCTGGAACTCATTTCCTGATATTTCGCATCCCGCATATCCTGATGGGATTTCATATTTGCATACACGTATACTGCTGACATCTGTTCTTCCAGTGTATTCAAAAACGTCAGAAAATCATACAGCGTCTGGGCGCTCTCTCCCAGCTTCGTCTCATATGTCTCCAGCTTTTTCATTTCCTTCTCCACCCATTTAAAACGCTCCTCCCACTGGGCATCGTCAGGGAAAATATCCTCCAATTTCCACATATACGCCTCGTCCATATCTTTTCGTTCTGAAATTGTCTTTTCGCTCATGGTTTCCTCTTTC
>CAZSGT010000254.1:0-3872 GCA_964606215.1 uncultured Lachnospiraceae bacterium | reverse complement strand
GCCGGGATGCTAAGCGGCGCTGTTGCGTTGACAGATACAAGCGAATATATAGAGGAAGAATTTACAGATGGACAGGACATCGTGCTGTATCATTTGGAGAATATAGAGGAGGTGGCCCGGAAAGTCCAGTGGCTTCTGGAACATGGGCAGGAAGCAGAGAAAATCGCAGAAGCGGGGCGTGCCCGTGCAGAGGAGAGACATACATGGGAGGAACGGGCGGCGAGGATTGCAAAGCTCATCGAGAGAGCCCATAATAGTGATTTGACTGGAACCGGTGAGAAGGGAAAAGCCTTGAATGTCCGGCCGGAAACAGAGAGTATTTCTTATTATATGCAGGATATAGAGACTACATTTAGAAAAAGAACAGAAGTCCTGCATGATTTATGGCTTAATGGATATCTGGAAACAGAGGATGTAGAGGAGCTTTTTGTACAGCTGCGTAATTGGAATGCGTATTTAGAGAAAACATGGGGATGTGGGCTGATGGATGAAGCGGCGTTTGCATCTTTTTACAGGCGCATCCATGAAGCTGCAGGAGAAGTGATACAGAACAGTGAAGGGATGGAAGTGTTAGAGAAGCTGTTGGAACAGATGTGGGAGAGTGTGAGGAACAGAGATAGAGGTTGAGAATCAGAAAATTTGTCAGTTAAGAATGGAGGGAATACGATGTTGCATATGGTACTGGTTGGAGTGGGAGAGGATTCTGTAGAAATTGTGAAACAGGCGTTGGATGAACACAAGGAGAGGGTTATTGTTGATGCAATTATTTTTGATGAGGACGATTTATACAATCAGGCGTTCGGGAACTATCCGATGAAACAGATAGAAGACATTCCCAATATGGTATTTGATAAGTTACTGATATGCGCCAATGAAAAAATTGTTTACGATGCGGTAACAATGTTTCGGGATACTCTGAAACTTTCAGAGGATAAATGCGAGGCTTATGTCAGATATAAAATCGGACAACACTGGTTGGATTACGATGTCATTAAGACAAAGATTGATTTAAGAGAGGAGATTGTTCGTTCTGGTACAATGAACGATTTAGAAGCTTTTTTCTTTTGTAAAGACCATAGAGTAATTACAAAATGGCTGCATTATTTTGAGGTGTATGAGCGTCATTTTTCCAAGTACAGAAACCAGGCGCCTGTGGTGATGGAGATAGGCGTTTTTAAGGGCGGTTCCCTGCAGATGTGGAAAGACTATTTTGGAGAGGGAGCGCAGATTATAGGGATTGATATTGATGAAAATACGAAAGCCTTTGAGGAAGAACAGGTATCCATCGAGATAGGCTCACAGGAGGACAGGGATTTCCTGAGACATCTGAAAGAAAAATATCCCAAAGTGGATGTTTTAATAGATGATGGCGGACACACAATGAATCAACAGATTATCACCTTTGAAGAGATGTTTCCTCATATATCTTATGGTGGAACATATTTATGTGAGGATTTACATACCAGTTACATGAGAAGGTTCGGTGGAGGTTACCGGAATCCGGATTCCTATATAGAATACAGTAAAAACTTTATTGATTATATTCATGCATGGCTTCGTGAGGATGCGCAGCTGCAGCCAAATCAGTATTCCAGAACCATGCATAGTCTGCATTATTATGATAGTGTGTTAGTGATTGAGAAGGAGAAGATAGGGGCACCGCTTACCATGCAGATTGGATGATTGGGAGTAATTTGGCAAAATGTGAGGGATGATTTATATGTGCAGGCAGAGTGCAGTAAATACCGGATTTCGTCATGTGGAATGGAAGGATAGAGAACTTTTGTTTGAATGGGCAAATGACAGTGAAGTGCGCAGACAGTCCTTTCACACGGAAAGTATTTTATGGGAGGAGCATGTTCATTGGTTTGAGGACAAGATGCATTCACCGGACAGCGATTTGCTGATTTGGGTGGAGGACGGCGTCGATAAGGGAATGCTTCGTCTGGATTATGAAAATGAGAAGGCGCAGGTCAGTTACAGCGTTGAGAAAGACCAAAGGGGAAAGGGGACTGCCAGCAGGCTCATTGACGCCCTGTCAGCATATGTAAAGAAGGAAATGCCGGATATACATACGCTGGTGGCAGAAGTAAAGGCAGAGAACCGTTTTTCCAGACGGATTTTTGAAAAATGCGGGTACAGTCAGGAGCATAAGGAAGACCGGATAGTGTTTACGATGAAACTCTGATGTTGTACCGAAAGGAGTTTCTGTGTGAATTAAATTGAAAAGCACTTCACCAGCGCCTCTGCAATCCGTCCGGCGCCACAGCCGTCTATCATGGCGTGGGAGGTGGCTGCCAGATGCCGGCGTTTTTCTGGATTTTGTGTCAGGGAAGCCAAAGCCGAGACAATGTTTTCGGCAGCGGCTTCTTCGTTTTTCCGGACGTCTCCGGCATAGATAACAGCGCCGGCGTCCGCAAAATGTATAGTACCGTTCATCTGGTTGTCTGCCATGGTAAAAGCTACAGTGGGAATACCGCATGCCGCCAGCTCACAGAGAGTGGTTCCCCCGGCAGATACCGCCACGTCACATTGCATCATAATTTCCCGTATATGGGGAATGTCCCGGTAGATATACAGGGAAGAATCGGTTTCCTGCCGTCTGCGCAGGCTCTCTTCTGCGTGATAGAATTTTCCAAGGACAATGTGCTTGTCATGACGGGCAAGAGGAGAGCTTTCCATATGTGATAAAAGGCGGGAAACCATATCGTAAGGGTCCGTGCCGCCAGTAGTTATAAAGATAGCGTCAGTATCCGGTGAAATTTTCCGGACGCCCTCTGCAAATTCCGGCCGCAGCGGGGTGTAGGTTCTTCCAAGCAGAAATCTGGTGTCCTTATAGCTCTGGTGGGCATATTCCTCTTTAGAAGCGCCGGAAGAATAGTTGATAACCATATCCACATCATAGGGGAATGCATGGAGGTCGTCCATGTATGCCACAGAAACCATCTGGTGCAGACCTGCCAGATATGCAGGGGTCACTTCATAGGAATCCACCAGCATCCCTTTTAAGTGAAAAGTCTGGCAGACCTGGAGCAGCTGTGGCAGTTCGGTCTCTTTTTTTGTGTAGTCATTGTTCAGGACTTCGCAGGAAAATCCCGCGTCCTGAATGAGTTCACGGGCGTAGTCATCGGAAAGGATAAAAAGAACCGGTACGCCGGATTTTTTTAACTGTACGGCAACGGACAGGCAGCGCATAACATGTCCCATTGCAATGGTTTCGTTTGCGTCTGCACGGATACCAATCATATTTTTCATGGCAATTCTCCCTGTTTTTGTAGAATCTTATATTTCATTTCTGCGATTTCCCAGTCTTTCAGGGTGTCTATATCCTGTACTTCCATCTCGTCCAGAATAAGGGGCAGCAGTCCTTCGGAAATGGTGCCCTGGATTTCCAGCAAACGGTCTGTGCGGAACAGGTAAAACTGCCCGGCGTCGTGGTACCATGTTTCCAAATCCTGTGAACGGGCGGTGATATATTCTTTATATTTGTATTCCATGTTTCCATCTTCCCCAATGATAAAACACCTCTGGGGCGGGTAAGAAAAGGGAATAACAGGGGTGATTGCCGACGGTTGTTTTTCCTGCATAATGTCCATCGCCTCCTGAAGACGCTTCGGGGTAATAAAGGGGGCGGTGGGATAGATGCAGCACAGATAATCATAGCCTATATCCTGCTTTTGATATTCGCGCAGGACTTCCAGCAGGACATCTGCGGTGGTGGCAAAATCAGAGGACGTCTCAGCACTTCGCATAAATGGGACCTCGGCGCCATAATTTCTGGAAATCTCAGCAATTTCTTCATCGTCGGTGGAGACCATGACGGTATCAAAGCACCCAGCTCCCAGGGCGGCCTCAATGGAATAGGCAATAAT
>CAZSGT010000253.1:0-3874 GCA_964606215.1 uncultured Lachnospiraceae bacterium | reverse complement strand
TCTCCCACGATGAGAGACATATGCGAAGAATCAGCCAGATAGAAGGATAAAAGAGGAGGCGAAGCGGAATTACCGCATCGCCTCTTCTATATATTTTGTCAGTGTATCAAATTTGCCGCTGTAAATAATCTGTAATAACGCATTGGTGCGCCGCAGGGAAAGGGCTATCATCGAAGGTGGCAGCAGGTTCTGCTCCAGCGCATCGGATATTTCATCTAAATCCACCACCTCTGCGTGACCGTCCGGATAGATGATGACATCTGTCAACAAATCGTGAAAAACATAGGTGGTTTCGTTATCTTCAGTAGTTACGTCTATGATATCGCAGTACCAGTAAACAAACGTATCGTTTTTGTCATAAATTTTGCTGACCTTGAAACCCTCTTTTAAAAAATACGCAGAAACACCGTGGTCAATGTCATCTCTGGGATGCAAGACGTCCCAGGTGGTCACAATAACATTATCGGATTTGGACAATATAACGTCGTCTTTCAGAAGTACTTTTTCATCAGGTATATAGCGGCGGCGGTACATCTGTATAGTCTCCATAGAATCCCCCCTTGGAATCTGAAAAAAGAGTTTATGGATATTATACGCACTCTGTTCGTATATGTCAAAGAAAAATGAAAGAAATTTATTGGGAGAATCTGCCTGGCTACTCTTTACTTTTTTGCTAAAAAAAGGTACAATGGGAGGGAACGATTTCTTTTAAAAAGAGAATGATTTCTCAGAAACAGGTGAATAATTTGAAGAATAATCAAAGGAAAGTCATACGCAGTTTGATGATGGTTACCCAGATTGGGATTAGTATGATGGCGCCCATTTTTCTGGGGGGACTGATAGGATACTATCTGGACAAGCATCTGGGGACAGGATTCTGGTTTCTGATATTCTTGTTTCTGGGGATTGGTGCAGCGTTCCGCAATGTCTATCTCTTAACGAAGCCATTTTATGAGAAGGATATGCAGCGGGAACAAAAGGAGCTGCAGTATTTTGAAGACTTGAAGAATTACAGTAAAACGCATCCGAAGGAGCCGGAGGACAAATCGTCTTCCCTGTGATAATGAGCAGAAAAGAGGGACTTCATGGAAGAGGCAAAGCGTACCATGCGGGAGATACTCATAGGATTGCTTCTATGGGGAATCGTCATTACAGTGCCGGGGGTGCTGATTGCGGGAAACCCTCTGACATATTTTCTTGGTGTATTAGCAGGCTGCCTGGTGGCGATGGGGCTTTTATTCCATATGTACCGACATCTGGATATTGCTCTGGATATGGACAGGAAGTCTGCCAGTGGGCACATGATGCGTTCCGCAATGATTCGTACGGTAGTTATGGCATTGGCTGTAGGTGGTTCTTTCTATTTTGGAAAGTATGTACACCCGGCAGGGGTCATCTTGGGGTTATGGGGGATGAAAATTGCCGCATATCTGCAGCCGGTGATTCATAGGTATATGGGGGGATTTTCCCACCGTTAGCTACAACACTATATTATAGAAAAGGAAGGTGAGAACGTGGGAAGTACTACGATAGGATGTCTGGCAAACGGCATCGGGTCTAAAGTACTGCTTGCCGCCGATGGTGGAGACCAGGTGGATTTCTTTATCCATGGATATAAGAAATTTACAGTGTTCGGTCAGGATTGGTACCTGACAACAACACATATCTCTATGATTCTTGTTTTGGCAGCGCTGATTGTATTTGCTATTGCGGCCAACAGGGCAATCAAAAAAGCAGACCCGGACAAGGTTCCAGGTGCATTCCTCAATACCGTTGAGCTGATTGTTGAGATGCTTGGCAGTATGGTGGATAGTTCCATGGGGAAAAAGGCGTCGAAGTTTGTGAACTATGTCAGTGCATTGTTTATATTCATCCTGTGCTGTAACTTGTCAGGTTTGTTGGGGTTGCGGCCTCCGACTGCGGATTATGGTGTCACATTTCCACTGGCAATCATCACGTGGGTACTTATCCAGTACAATGGCTTTAAGTACCAGAAATTTGGGAAGATTAAAGGACTGTTTGAGCCGATTTTCTTATTCTTTCCAATGAACTTAATCGGTGAGTTCTCCACACCAATCTCTATGTCATTGCGTTTGTTTGGTAATATATTATCAGGAACCGTTATGATGGGATTGATTTATGGACTACTGCCAAGGGTTCTGACGCTGATTTGGCCCGCAGCATTGCATGCATACCTGGATGTATTCTCAGGATGTATTCAGACATACGTATTCTGTATGTTGACCATGTGTTTTGTCTCCGATGCTATTGGAGAGGAAGCCTAAGAGGATTCGCTATTTCTGGATTCAGCGAATTCATGGACTGTTTACGCCGGCAAAGCCGGCATGTCCGCAAATGTGATTAAAAAAGTAAAAGTTTTAAGGAGGATTTTATCATGGAAAATATCACAAATGAAGGTTTAGTATTAGCTTGTTCCGCTATCGGAGCTGGTCTCGCAGTTATCGCAGGTATCGGACCTGGTGTAGGTCAGGGTATTGCTGCCGGTTATGGTGCATCTGCAGTAGGACGTAACCCAGGCGCAAGAGGTACGGTAATGTCTACCATGTTATTGGGTCAGGCCGTTGCCGAGACAACCGGTCTGTACGGTCTGGTTATTGCATTGATTCTCTTATTCGCAAACCCACTTTACAGCAAACTGTAATTAAGTTCCTGTAAGAAAATGACATTTATGCTGAAGACCAGAAATGGGCGGCATATTACGTCAAAGTGAATAAGCGAAAGGAGGACAAAACGTGGCAAGTATGATAAATGTTCTGGCAGCAGAAGGGCTGGGCGACCGCATCTTTGGTCTGGACCCCCAGTTGCTGATTGATGCATGTATTACTGTTGTGGCGATGTTATTCTTGTTTATGCTTCTTTCCTATTTGTTATTTAACCCTGCCAGGGAGTTGATGGCAAAGCGCCAGGCGAAGATTCAGGCAGATATGGAGTTAGGCGCCAAGGAGAAAGCAGAGGGTATGAGCTTTAAGCAGGAATATGATGCAAAGTTGCAGAATGCGGACGCAGAGGTAGAAGATATTCTGCGTGAAGCCAGAAAGAAAGCCCTGAAGCGTGAAAATGAAATCGTGGATGAAGCCAAGGAAGAGGCTGTACGTATCCGGAACCGTGCGGAGAAGGACGTAGAGTTAGAGAAACAGAAGGTCAAGGACGAAGTAAAACAGGAAATGATTTCTGTAGCATCCATGATGGCTGGAAAGATTGTTTCCGCCTCTCTGTCTGATGCAGAGCAGGAGAAGCTGATTGCAGAAACATTGGAAGAAATGGGTGATGCGACATGGCAAAATTAATTTCAAACACATATGGCGAAGCCTTGTTTGAACTCGCCCTGGAAGAAAATAAGATTGACGTCATCGGTGAGGAAGTGGAAGCGGTGCAGACGGCCATTGGTGAGAATGCAGACCTGATTAAGCTTCTGACACATCCCCGGGTTGGTGACGAAGAGAAGATTTCTGTAATCAAAAATATTTTCGAGGGAAAAGTTTCTGAGGAGTTACTGAATTTTATGCTGCTTCTCAGTGATAAGAACCGATTTGGCGAGATTGATAAGATTTTCACTTATTTTCTGGACAAGGTTTGCGAAAATAAAAATATTGGAGTTGCGAAAGTAACTTCTGCAAAAGCATTGACAGAGGCACAGAAAGAACAGATTTCAAAACGTCTGTTAGAGGTGACCTCATACGATAAGATTGACACCCGGTATGAAGAAGATGCGTCTTTAATTGGCGGTATCGTAATTCGTATTGGAGATCGTGTGGTGGACGGAAGTATACGGTCCCAGCTTGACCGTATGGAAAAGACACTGTCCAGTATCCAACTAAAATAATGAAGGAGGGTGCAAAGGTATCATGAATTT
>CAZSGT010000252.1:0-3878 GCA_964606215.1 uncultured Lachnospiraceae bacterium | reverse complement strand
AGAAAATGTGCGCAGAAAAGAGGATGAATATGTTAACAACAACACTTTTAGCTGGAAATGCAAATGCTCTTGTTGCGATTATTGTAGTTTGTGTAATCGTTTTGTTGATTTGTACTTCCTGTATCAAGGTAGTTCCGCAGGCGAAGGCATACGTGGTAGAGAGACTGGGAGGATACCAGTGCACATGGGATGTAGGCGTGCATTTCAAGCTTCCTTTTGTGGACCAGATTGCCAAGCGTGTACTGTTAAAAGAGCAGGTGGTTGACTTTGCTCCCCAGCCGGTAATTACTAAGGATAATGTAACCATGCGGATTGACACGGTTGTGTTTTTCCAGATTACCGACCCGAAGCTTTACGCATATGGTGTGGAAAATCCCATCATGGCAATTGAAAATCTGACAGCGACTACACTTCGTAACGTAATTGGTGAGCTGGAGTTGGACCAGACGCTGACTTCCCGCGAAACCATTAACACCAAGATGCGTGCCGCACTGGATGAGGCGACAGACCCATGGGGTATCAAGGTAAACCGTGTAGAGTTAAAGAATATTATCCCTCCGGCAGCCATTCAGGATGCCATGGAAAAACAGATGAAGGCAGAGCGTGAAAAACGTGAGTCCATCCTGATTGCCCAGGGTGAAAAAGAGGCTGCAATCCTTACTGCACAGGGTAAGAAGGAGGCTGCAATCTTAGATGCCGAGGCAGAAAAACAGGCTGCAATCCTGCGTGCAGAGGCAAAGAAAGAGGCGACCATCCGTGAGGCAGAAGGTCAGGCAACGGCGATTCTGGCTATACAGCAGGCGAATGCAGATGGTATCCGTCTCCTCAACGAATCTGCACCGATAGATGGCGTAATTAAGTTAAAGAGCCTGGAGGCATTTACAAAGGCGGCAGATGGCAAGGCGACAAAGATTATTATTCCATCCGAGATTCAGGGAGTTGCCGGATTGGTAAATTCCATTGCAGAGGTGGCAAAATAAAAATTACTAAAGTCGCGGGAGCGGCATAATTGCAGGTAAGAAAGGTTGTGAAAAACGTGGATATGAAAGGACGTCATTTTTTGACATTAAAGGATTTTTCGACAGAGGAAATCTTGTATTTGCTGGATTTGGCAGCGGATTTAAAGGCAAAGAAAAAGCAGGGCACACTGGTACGTCCCTTTGAGGGAAAGAACGTGGCACTGATTTTTGAAAAAACCAGCACAAGAACCAGATGTTCTTTTGAAGTTGCCGCACACGACCTGGGGATGGGAGTGACCTATCTGGACCCCTCCGGTTCACAGATAGGAAAGAAGGAGAGCATTGCAGATACTGCAAGAGTATTAGGCAGGATGTTTGAGGGTATTGAATACCGTGGATTTGGACAGGAGATTGTAGAAGAGCTGGCAAAGTATGCCGGTGTTCCTGTCTGGAACGGTCTGACAAACGAGTACCATCCAACCCAGATGCTGGCAGATATGCTTACCATCCGTGAACATCTGGGACGTTTAGAAGGTGTAAAACTGGTGTACATGGGAGACGCCCGCTACAATATGGGTAACTCTCTCATGATTGCATGTGCGAAGTTAGGCATGCATTTTACCGCTTGTGCGCCGAAGGAATACTTTCCAAATGCAGAATTGGTAGCGCAGTGTGAAAAATATGCGAAAGAGACAGGTGCCACCATCACATTGACAGAAGATGTGACAGAGGGAACAAAGGATGCAGATGTATTATATACAGATGTATGGGTTTCCATGGGTGAGCCGGACAGTGTTTGGGAAGAGAGAATAAGAGCACTTTCCCCTTATCAGATTAACAAGGCAGCGATGGATAACGCAGGTGAACAGGCAATATTTATGCATTGCCTGCCGGCATTCCATGACTTAAAGACGAAAATCGGCAAAGAGATTTATGAAAAGTATGGTCTTACGGAGATGGAAGTGACAGACGAAGTATTTGAATCTGAGCAGTCTGTGGTCTTTGACGAGGCAGAAAACCGTATGCATACCATTAAGGCAGTCATGGCAGCGACACTTGGTTATCAGAAGGAATAGGAGGAAGCATGACAACATATAGTATTAACGATAACATTAAGAATTGGGCAGACAAATGCCGCAAAAATTCTTTCATTGACCCGGATTTATTTGCAAAATATGATGTGAAGAGAGGACTTCGAGATATCAGTGGTAAGGGTGTGCTTACCGGATTGACAGAGATTTCGGAGATTGTTTCTTACACAACCGTGGATTTAGATATGGTTCCCTGTGACGGAAAATTGTACTATCAGGGAATTGATGTAGAGGACATTGTTGCAGGGTACAGGGAGAACCCCAAGTTTGGATTTGAAGAAGTTTCGTATCTGCTCATGTTTGGGGAACTGCCAAACAGAGAACAACTGGATTTGTTTACAAAACAGCTGGCGACATACCGGGAGGATTTACCGGTCAGTTTTGTCCGGGACATTATTATGAAAGCGCCCAGCAAGGATATGATGAATACCCTGGCAAGAAGTGTGCTTACACTGTATTCTTATGACCCAGATGCGGACAATACCAGCGTTGAAAATATTTTGCGCCAGTGCATGCATCTCATTGCACTGTTTCCGTTACTTGCTGTATATGGATACCAGGCATACAGCCATTTTCATGACGGCAACAGCTTATTTATCCATTCTCCGAAACCGGAGTATTCCACAGCAGAAAATATTTTACATATTCTGCGTCCGGACAGCCAGTTTACGGAGCTGGAGGCAAAAATTTTAGATATTGCCTTGATTTTACATGCAGAGCACGGCGGTGGTAATAACTCCACATTTACTACACATGTTGTAACATCCTCTGGGACAGACACCTATTCTGCCATAGCGGCGGCGCTGGGTTCCCTGAAAGGACCACGCCACGGTGGGGCAAACATCAAGGTTGTGCAGATGTTTGAGGATATCAAGGAGCATGTGAAGGATTGGGAAGATGAGGAAGAGCTCACTGCGTATCTGGATAAGATTTTGAATAAACAGGCATTTGACCAGCAGGGATTGATTTATGGAATGGGGCATGCCGTATACTCCATTTCCGACCCGAGAGCAAGGGTATTTAAATCTTATGTAGAGCGTCTTTCCCATGAAAAAGGTATGGATAAAGAGTATGCGTTGTACAATAGTGTAGAGCATCTTGCCAGTACCCTGATTTCCAAGCAACGTAAGATTTATAAGGGCGTAAGCGCCAATGTGGATTTTTACAGTGGATTTGTATACAATATGCTGGGACTTCCTACGGAGCTGTTTACACCGATTTTTGCCATTGCAAGAATTGCGGGATGGAGCGCACACCGCATTGAGGAGACAATAAATGTAGGTAAGATTATTCGTCCGGCATACAAAAGCGTATCCCAGCGCAAACCTTATAAACCGATGGACGATAGATAAACAGGGCAGAGCATGAGTGGAATAAAAGAAGAGATACTCCGGATTCTGAAAGAGAATCCGGAAGGCTATGTTTCGGGGCAGCAGCTCAGCGAGAGGCTGGGCGTGTCCCGGACTGCTATATGGAAGCATATAAATGGCCTGAAAGAAGAGGGATATGGTCTGGAAAGCGGAACAAACCGAGGATACCGTTTGGTGGAGATTCCCGATATCGTGTCGGACAGCGAGATTCGTGACGAGCTTGTAACAGACTTTGTGGCACAGCATATCGAAGTACACGAGACCCTGGATTCTACCAATATCCGGGCAAAACACATGGCAGAGCAGGGGGCTGTGGAGGGAACCCTGATAGTGGCACAGCAACAGACCCAGGCCAAAGGCAGACGGGGTAGAGGCTGGACCTGTGAAAAAGGGTTGGATATTTATATGTCTGTGATATTAAGACCGGCACTGACTCCTGAGGAGACAGCAATGCTTAC
>CAZSGT010000251.1:0-3921 GCA_964606215.1 uncultured Lachnospiraceae bacterium | reverse complement strand
GTACGGCTCAGCTTTGACAGCTTGGTAAAGTTTTCAAATGTCGGTTCCTTTACGAAAAATCTCGGCGGGAACGCGAACAGTTCATCCATTGGCTTAAATGCATGGTTGACGATATAGAGAATCGGCAAAAACATCAGTATTACCAATGGAAGCAGAATGAGCACAAGCAGCCCTGAAAAATACACCGCAAGTTTCGCCAAAAAGACATTCTGGCGTGAAGTTCCACAGAGAACCGCATTGCCAAATGTCCGCCTGGAAAATTCCGTACACAGGAAAGCAGAAGTAAAGACAGAAACCAGGACAATATCAAACAGCTCTGGAATCAAACCGATTGTGTACACTTGATATCCTGAATAGGGAGAAAAACCTCGTAACATTCCTACCGCAAAAGTAAACAGGAACATCAGGCGGACAGATGGGAATTTTTGCAATTTATAAAATTCGACTTTCATCAATTTTCCCATAGAAACACCTCTTTATCGTTACCTGTTTTGCAGCAGTGAAAAATAATATTTTTGCAAATCCTCACCTTTTATTGTTATCTCCTCTACGGTGACCCCGTTGGTAATAAGTGCTTTCATTATCTCCCCGCCTTTATCAAGCCCCTCATACAGATGCACCGTATCATCAGAAACAGCTTCCATCTGGTTTAGTCCAAGTTTTTCTGTAAGGATTTTCACTGTAGCAGACGCATTATCCACCGTAAGCAGCATATAGCGGCGAAACTTTTCTGTGAGTTCTTCCGATGAGATTTGCTCCAGCATTTTCCCCTTATGGATAAATCCATAACAAGTAGCAAGGGAATCCAGTTCCCGAAGCATGTGACTGGAAATAAGTATGGTAATTCCGTTTTTACTCATCGCCCGGATTAATTTATGGAAATCACGAATTCCTACAGGATCCAGCCCATTGAGGGGCTCATCAAAAAATAAAAATTGCGGCTCACCCAGCAAAGCCATGGCAATGCCCAGACGCTGCTTCATACCCAAAGAAAAATTTTTAGTCTTTGTGCTGTCTGCATCCGTTCCCGTAAGACCAACAATTTTTAGCGACTTTTGGATGCAATCCTTATCAGTAATTCCCCTTTGCAGCCGGCAGATTTCAAGGTTATCCCATGCAGTCAGGTCTGGATAGAAGGCCGGAGCTTCAATAATTCCATTAATGTGACTGCGTTTTTGACAAAGCCCCTTTCTGCTGCCTTCTCCAAACAACTCAATATTTCCCGAAGTCTGTGTAACCCAGCCTGCCAGAATACGCATCAGCGTTGTCTTTCCGGCACCGTTCTCTCCAACAAAACCATAGATATCTCCACGATGGATTTCCATGTCAAACCCATTTAAGGCAAAAAAGCTTTTCTTCTTTTTATATTTTTTATATTTCTTAACAATGTTTTCTGCTTTGAAAATAATTTCTGCCATATTTCACTCTTTCCTCCATTTCATATTGATACCATTCATTTCAAATCATATTTTTCAAAAACATATCTGGCTGCCAACAGTTTCAGCAAAATAGATGCAAAAAAAGTTCCAAGATTTAGATAGAATAAGGATAATAAAAACAGCAAAACCTCACGAAAAGCCGGAATCGGTATAATACGCTCTATGTTTCCCCGGAACACGCCAAGTACATAGAGCGTGCCGAAACTCCATCCAAAGGTGCCGATTTTACTTTTGGCTATGTCGGAAAAAAAGACCGCATTGCTGACCAGAAGCAGAGAAATCAAAATATATCTTGCCAATGCTTTTGCAATAAGAAAAACTGCCTCTGTGCCAAAGTCTATACCAAAGCCTGCATGTATGCTCCAGAGCAAGGTTCCTGGCAAAAAAGATACCAGCATCAGCGGAACTGCCCCTGCCAATGCGGCGATAATCTTTACCCAAAAAGTATATTTACGTGGCATGCCACACAAAAGACTGGCATAAAATGTATGACCCACGAAATCTCCATTCACAAAAAAAGCCGTATAAAAAAAGACAACAAGTGCATATAACAGAAATGTCTGCTGCGAATCCAGCAGCCATTCTATCCCTGTGTATGTGGGATTATATTTTGGATAAACAACACTATTACTGATATTGTTCATTTGGATAACAATTTCTACAATCAGATAAGTCACCAGCAACACCTTATACGCAATTAATTTTTTCAATTTATATAATTCCGCTTTAATGAGATTTTTCATGCATTTCCTCCATTTTTGATTCCAGCTTATTCTTTAATGGCAGCAAAAGCAACGCAAACAGTATTCCGTAAAACATGGTTAACAAAGTGACTGACACATCTGCCGCCAGCTTTTTTTCCATTGTACTCAATATAAAAATCATATCCAAAAGCGTAAACAATCCACCACCCAGCAAAAAAGAGGCGATAGCAAGCTTTACTGCCTGCAGTGAGGAAAAAACACTGTTCCTGTCAACATCCTCTTTCCGTATTAATGAAAAAGACAGAAAAAATGCTTTTACATTGCCGGTTGCCAGCAGCATAACCAACACAAGAATAAAATCCATGATAAAAGTAAGGGGATCAAAAAAGTACACCCAACTATGCCAGCTATGAATAGGTATGATAATAACATAAAACAAAATGGCGGCAAGGAAAACCAGCAGGATACCAGATAGCAGGTTCCATTTATTCTTCTTTTTCAGAGTTTCCTTTTCCTCTATCAGGGATAAGATAATATCTTCTGAGCTTTCCGTACATTCCCTTTCTGAGAGAGATTCTCCCAAAAGAAGCTCATTTACGTTGATTTCCAAAAGATCACATAATGGCAGCATAATAGAATTGTCCGGCATTCCACGTCCACATTCCCACTTTGAAATCGCCTTATCTCCAATTCCAAGCTGCCCAGCCAGTTCTTTCTGGGTCATTCCCTTTTCTTTCCGTTTCTCGGCAATAAATTTGCCTATCTTTTCCTGATCCATTATATCAATCCACCTTTTCAAATTTCTTATTTTTACTTAATTATAAACAAATAATCTATGGACATCATAGCAATTAATATGCACCCATTCAACCTCCTGTGCGTAGAATCATGGTTCTACGGTTGGTAGAGAAGTTTCCTATACAGTAAAAAAGCAGGATGCATGCCAGTAGCATGACAATCCTGCTTAACGCATCTCCAAATCCCTGCTTAACGCTTCCAGATAATGAATAAATATCTGGTTTTTTGTGGCAATCTGCCACCCTGCATCCAGTTCATCAATAAGGAAGCTTTTTCTTCCCCCATCCTCACTGCGCTTAATAAAGCGCATCATTTCCACATAAGGAAGATAATAATACAGATTTTTGTGGCTGAAATAAATAATGATAAACGCCACTCCGCCCTGGGCTTCAAAATCTGTCATATACTGAATCTGATGGGGATGAATGTTGCTGAGCCGGAAGGTATCCGTGGCACATTCCTTGGCGTCAAAACACACCGGTACCCCCTGCACCACTCCCAGATAATCCACCGTACTTTTCTTTTCAAAATAAGCAAGGGTAATGTGATGGTGTTCCTTGTCAAATTCCATGGGCGTAATGGGCGTGGGAATTTTTTGCACCAGCGCCAAATTCTGCTCCCGGTATTTTTCATTTGTCATGTTCAGGGATTCTTCCAGCTCCGAACCCCTGAGGCCTCTGGTTTTCCATGTTCCCATATGGTACCTCTTTTCTGCGGTGTATGTCTTCTACATCCCAAAAATATCTTTCCGTATAGCTGCAAACTGCTGTGGCAGGGGCGCTTCAAATGTCCTGCCCCCAAGGTGCGCCAGTTCCCCCTCTATCTCTCCCAGTTCCAACCGCCAGCCGTGCAAAAGCTGGTGTGTCAGATGGTATTGTTTCTTAAAATACTGATAGGTATCTTTGTGCCCGTATTTGCCATCCCCCACAATGGGATGCCCGATGCTCTTTAAATGGGCGCGAATCTGGTGGGACTTGCCC
>CAZSGT010000250.1:0-3972 GCA_964606215.1 uncultured Lachnospiraceae bacterium | reverse complement strand
CCCTCCTGTATCAAATCCAAAAACAGCATGCCCCGTCCTACATAACGTTTTGCGATGCTGACCACCAGACGCAGATTCGCCTCCGCAAGGCGTTTCTTCGCCTCTAAATCTCCCTGTTCCATACGTCTGGCAAGCTCTACTTCCTCCTCCGCCTTCAGCAGAGGCACCTTACCAATCTCCTTTAGATACATACGGACCGGGTCTTCAATGCTAACGCCGTCCGGTACAGATAAATCGATGTTTTCAATATCTTCTTCCAACTCCGCATCTTCATTTTCCATCTCCAGGATAATGGTATCGTCCGGTATGTCATCATTGGTAATCATCAGCACATCAATTTTATTGAGGTCGAGATAATCGCATATCTTCTGGATATTTTCTTCAGATACCTGCCCGCCCGGAAAGAATTGTGCAATCTCTCCCCGCTCAATATAATTGTTCTTTTTTCTGGCATACTCTAAAATTTCATTTGCCTTGGTAAGAAATGCTTCTTTTGTCATCGTTTCCAACGCATCACCACCTGTTTTTTGTTCCTGTGCTTCCTCATTTTTCTTTTCCGTGGACCCGGTTTCCTCCGAGGGCTTGTCCGCTGCTTTTTCCTCTTTTTCCGCAGTCTTTTCCGACTTTGCCTTTGCAGTTTTTTTCGTTTCTTTTCCGGATTCCTTCTTTTTCTCCGTTGTCTTTTTTGTGCTTTTTTTCGCAGTCTTTTTTGTCTCTTTTGTTTCCTCTTTGTCTGTTACATTTTCTTTTTTCTCTGTTGCCATAATTCCTTCCTTCCCATACACGTATAGCATCATCCTGTATCTTTGTAATCTATCCATCTTTTAAAGAAATATGCATTTTTCCAATCTCTGCCTTTTCTTTAATCAGTTTTTGTAACTGGGCCACATCCGTTACCGTCCGGCCTCTTTGCTCCAGCCCATATTCTTTTATGCGCCTGATTAACTCATTTAAAGCCCGTTCCTGCTCCCCTGTGGTCATGCGGCTTTGAAAGGGAGTATTAAAAATCTCCGCTACCTGCGCCTGTTTGTCGCTGTCCTCAAACCGGCTGACAATTTTTGCCGGCACTACGTCCGACGCATCAAACTGGGCAAACAGCATTTCCGCCACCTGATGATAGGGTTCTCCTATGAAATCCTCCGGTGTAAAAATCTTCTGAATCTGCCCGTACAATTCCGGTTTTTCCACCAGCCACGTAAACAGAAGGCGGTATGATTGAAACATCCCTGTATCCTCTGTCCGGCTCCTTTTCTCCCTGTCCTCCCCCCTGTTTTGTTCATAGAAGACGGTTGCCGGCTTTCCGGAAAGCATTTCATTGCCCATACGGTTTACCATTCGTGTCAAATCCTCACTGCGGATATGATACATTCCGCTTAGCGCCTCGATATAGTTGTTCCGCTCCAGCTCTTCTTCAAACTGTAACAGCTTCTTAGCCATTTCCCTTTGAAATCTGGTCTTTGCTTCCGGGTCCGTGGTGTCATATCCCCGCTCCAGCATACGGATTTCAAAGAAGAAAGCATTCTCCGCCTGCTCCAGACGCCTGGCAAATTCTTCAGCGCCGAGATTTTTGATAAACTCATCGGGGTCTTTATAGGGTTTCATATTTACAATCTTCGGGATAAGTCCTGCCTGTTTCAGTATAGGTATTGCCCGCAGGGCTGCATTTACTCCAGCGTCGTCGCTGTCATAAGTAAGGAGAACCTCTCCCGCATATCGCTTGATAAGATTCGCCTGCAACCCTGTAAACGCTGTACCCAGGGACGCCACCGCATTGGTAAAGCCCGCCTGATGCAGGGCAATCACATCCATGTATCCCTCGCAGAGAAGAATCTGCTTCTCTCTGGATGTTCTGGCATAATTCAACCCATACAGGTTACGGCTCTTATCAAAGATTTTTGTCTCCGGGGAATTTAGATATTTGGGCTTGCCATCCCCCATGGTTCTGCCGCCAAACCCGATGACACGGTTATTTACATCCATAATCGGAAACATGACACGGTTCCAGAACTTCTCGGAAACTCCCCGGTCTTCCCGCATGGTAAACAACCCTGTTTTTTTCAATAGCTCGTCCTCATAGCCAAGCTGCTGCAAATACCGGTACAGACTGCCGTCTCCTTTGCCAGAATACCCCAGTCCAAAGTGAAGAATCGTCTCATCCGTCAATCCTCTTCCAGACAGGTACTCGTATCCCCATTTCCCCGTCTGGCTTTTTAACATGGAATAATAATACGAAGCCGCCTGCTTATGAATCTCCAGCAGTCTATGTTTTTCATTTTCTTCCTGTCTCGCCTGGACAGAAAGTTCTGCCTTGGGTACTTCCATGCCCACTCGCTCTGCCAGATACGCCATTGCTTCCGTAAATGAATAGTTCTCATATTCCTCCACAAAGGTAATCACGTTGCCGCCCACATGGCATCCAAAACAGTAATACATCTGTTTTGCCCGGCTTACGGAAAAAGATGGAGATTTCTCACTGTGAAACGGACATAATCCCATATAATTGCTGCCCTGCCGTTTCAAATTGACATGCATCCCTATCACGTCCACAATATCATTACGCCCGCGCACTTCTTCTATCCACTCTTCTGAATACCTTGGCAACCTTCCACCTCCGTCCCGGATACATTCGGTTTCATGCTGTAAAACAATTTTATGAATGCGTGTGTATCATCTGCTTTACAGATGCCTCTATTTATAATAATTCGACGCACTTCTTCCATTTCCTTTTTTATTTTTAAATATTTTTGATTGCATTTTCATTTAAAATGTAGTACACTAGGTAGGTGAGTTTTGGAGAACCCACTTATCGGAATGTGGCTCAGCTTGGTAGAGCGCTTGGTTCGGGACCAAGAGGTCGCGTGTTCGAATCACGTCATTCCGACTATAAAAGCCGCAGAACAATTTATTGTTTTGCGGCTTTTTTGTATGGTTATTCTGTTTTTGTGAAATCCAGCGTTTCCACCGGTTCGTAATTCCATTTCTTTGCTAATGCATAGGAATATATTTCCTCCCCCTTCTCTGTATACAATTTCCAATCCATGATTTTCTTTTTCCCATCCAGAACCAGCATTTTTCTTCCTCTGGCTTGTATTTCTACATTCTGGCTGCTTCCGTCTGCAAAAAACATTTGTACATGGTCTGGATTCCATATCTCACGCATATCTGTATCTGGATTCCAGTGTTCATCTTCCACCACAATAGATACAATGATTTTTCCCTGGCACGTTCCAGCGCCTAATACCATCCCCGGACTTCCCGCCGGTGCGTGTCCGCTTACTTCTTTCATTTCCCACTCCCCGGATGCTTGTTGCACCGCATATGAAATATCAAAAGATGCTCCCTCTCCAACCCACTCAGCATATATCAATTTTCCATCTGCAAATTCCTGTACTTCATGCACTCGCAAATCGCAGTCTGTGCTGGTGTTGTCTTTCATCTTTTCCTTATAAAAAAACTGCCTGTTATTGTCCGGTGCCGGAGTTGCTTTGATTTCAATAAAATTTAGATTTTCCACTGGCTTATGATTCCATTTTTCAGCCAACATATAGGAATAGATTTCTTCTTCCTTTTCTGTATACACTTTCCAATCCATGATTTTCTTTTTCCCATCCAGAACCAGCATTTTTCTTCCTTTGGCTTGTATCTCTACATTCTGGCTGCTTCCATCTGCAAAAAATAATTGTACATGGTCCGGATTCCAGGCTTCAGATACATCTGTGTCCGGAGTTGTATGCACTTCTTCCATCACGATAGAAACCACCATGTTTTCCCTGCACATTCCGGCTGCCAGAACCACACCTGGACTCCCCAGCGGTCCCACTGGCATATGTCTCGCTGCTTCTTTTATTTTCCATTCCCCAGACGCCTCTTTTACTGCAAATAAAATTTCAAAAGACGTGCGCTCCCCTGTCCATTCAGTGTATACCAATTTCCCGTCTGCAAGGTCCTGTATCTCATGTACATGCAGCTCAC
>CAZSGT010000249.1:0-3977 GCA_964606215.1 uncultured Lachnospiraceae bacterium | reverse complement strand
TGGCATATTCTGGAAAAGCTGGCATAGTGAAGTGGACATAAAACATGGTGGAGGATTTATTCCTCCACCATGTTTTGCATCCAGGCGCCTTTCCGGACAAGTATAAATCCGATGGCACATTTGATAAGGTCCGCAGCTTGTACCAGGGCATATACAGCAATAACCGGCAGGGAGGTAAAGCGTACCAGTACCGTTGCAAGAACAACACTGACGCACCAGACAAACACGCTGTCAAATAAAAATGTAATAATGGTTTTTCCGCCGGAACGCAGAGTAAAATAACAGGCATGTATAAATGCATTTTGTGGCATGAAAACTGCCGTTGCCATAATGAAATATCTGGCAAGCAGCCGGGTGGCACCATCGGTTTTGTACAGCATGGGAAAGAGGGGGGCGAGGAAAAACATAGCGGCGGCAATAACGATGCAGCTTGCCACGGAAAAAGCGATAAGCTTATTGTCCGTTTCCCTTGCCTTTTTCAGATTTCCGGCGCCTAAGTACTGCCCGACAATAATGGCAATGGCGTCACCCATGGCAATAAATACTACGTTAAATACATTGTAGATGGTGTTGGAAATCTGCAGGGCGGCAACGACATTGAGGCTGCGCATGGAGTAGCACTGGGTCAGCATGGCAAAGCCAGCGGACCACAGAGTTTCGTTTACCAGCAGGGGAGTACCTTTGACAATGATTTTCTTTGTGAGGTTTAACGGCACTTTTAAGGAGCGGTATATGTGGGTGATGAAAGGAAACTGTTCTTTGTGGCAGTGAGTCCAGCCCGAAATCACCAGGGCTTCCACATATCTGGACAAAACGGTGGCAATGGCAGCACCGCTGACTCCCAATGCTGGTGCACCGAATTTTCCGTATATCAGTATATAGTTAAATGCCAGATTGACGGCGACGGACAGAATGCCGGCTTTCATGGGAATAATGGTCTCTCCGCATTCCCGCAGGGTGCTGGAATAAATCTGGCTGAGCATAAATGCTGGCAGTCCCAGAAGCATAATATACATATATTTTTTGCCGTAAGCCAGTGTGGCGGCAGCATCTGCCGCACTGCCTTCTCCCTTTAGATAGAGAGAAATTAAGAGAGAGCCGCTGGTTAGAAATAAAATAGTAGTCAAAACAGTCAGGCATGCGCCAATCCAGAGTTTAAAGCGGAATGTATGGCGGATGCCCTCCATATTTCTTTGTCCAAAATACTGGGCAGTGAAGATGCCGGCTCCGGCTACACCTCCAAAAATACACAGATTATAGATAAAAAATAACTGGTTGACGATGGCGGCGCCAGACATCTGCTCTGTGCCAATGCGGCCAATCATAATATTATCCAGAAGTCCCACAAAATTTGTTATGCCGTTTTGAATCATAATTGGTACTGCCACGGTAAGAACCATTTTATAGAAAGCGGCATCTCCGATAAACCGGGATGCGAAACTGCATTTTGACGTTTTATTTTTCATTTTACCCTCCGTTCTGAAATGCAGACAGATAAGATGTAAGTGTTTTCTGGCGTATTGCATTTCAATATAGTGTAAACGCACCAATTTTACAATATTCCCAGGGGAATTGCAAGAAAAATGTATTTGTTTTATAATCGGTGTGACAAATAGAAACAGGTGCGTTTTGTCCGATTGAGGGAGCTGCACTGTTTGGAAAGAGGAAAACTATGCGTTATTATATAGCAGACTGTCATTTTTACCACCCCGCATTGATTGACGAGATGGATGGCAGAAAATTTACAGATGTGGAAGCAATGAATGCCTATATGCTGGAGAAGTGGAACCAGAAGGTGCGAAACAGGGATGATGTGGTTATACTGGGAGATATCTCCTGGGGCAGCGCCCAACAAACCAATGAACTGCTGCAGAACCTCAATGGAAAGCTTTATCTGATACAGGGCAATCACGACAGATTTTTTAAGAATAAAGATTATGACGCAAGCCGTTTTGTGTGGATAAAGCCTTATGCGGAGCTGAATGACAGAAAACGTAAGGTGATTTTATGTCATTATCCCATTATGTGCTACAACCATCAATACCGGATGGATGAGGCAGGAAATGGCAAAGCCTACATGTTGTATGGACACGTACATGATTCCAGGGATCAGAGACTGATAGAGCAGTTTCAGGAAATTACCCGTGCCACCACATTTCAGGATAAGGACGGAAAAGAACAGCATATTCCCTGCAATATGATTAACTGTTTTTGTATGTATTCGGATTATACTCCGTTAACTCTGGATGAGTGGATTGTCTGTGATGCAGAAAGAAGAGCCAGACAGCGTCTGTCTTTGGGAAATATGTGTACAGGAGAGAGCGGACAGAGGAGGCACGAAGATGTATAGATTGGCAGAGACGAAGGGAATCCGCAGGTTTCTGGCGTTTTATAAGGTATACAGGAGCTCATTTCCTGCAGGGGAGCGGAAGCCGTTTTTGATGCTTATAAAGAACCGCCGGGCAGGATTTACGGAGTTGTTGTCCATAGAGAATGAGGAAGGGGAATTTCGGGGGCTGGTTATCACGGTGCATTTCCGGGATATGGTGCTGTTAGATTATTTTGCGGTTGTGGATGGGGAGCGAGGAAAGGGAATCGGAAAAAATGTGTTGGAGATGGTTCAAAATCGGTATTCAGGCAAGCGGTTCTTTCTGGAATATGAAAGCGTCAACGAGCCCTGCGGGAATCTGGAGCAGAGAAAAAGACGACAGGTATTTTATCTGCGAAACCATATGACACCCATGGATTATGAGGTCAGTTTTTTTGGAGTGCAGATGGCAGTGGCGGGGTATGGGTGCGAGATTTCCTTTGAAGAATACCAGGAGTTATATGCGGAGCTGTTTCCAGGCCGGACTGTGGAGAGGGTGTGGTAATATTTATGACCGGACATGGCATTGCAGGAAGGATAAAATGGCGGGAAAACAGGGGATGCAGGGAGGAAATTTGGTTAAAATGATGAAAAATAATAAAAGAATTGTATATTTTGTTTTATGTGATATAATGTAAGACGGTAAAATTATATGGGAATGGTTGTATGGGTGCAAAATGCTGCACAGAAACGGAGGAGAGATTGAAACAAAAGAGAAAATTTGGAATCCGCGCAAAGCTGATTCTTGTAATTATTCCGATTGTGTTCGTGTTGATTATCTGTTTCTTTACACTTTCACGAAATATGATTGAAAAGCAGGCGAAAGAAAACCTGAAATCGGAGTCGGGAGCTTACACGGAAAAGATTCACGCATGGTCGAGCAATATTTTAAGTGAACTTCAGATATATAAGGATACCCTGGAAGAGGGTGGTTTTAAACGTAATAAAAAGATATTGAAATACCTTCAGACCTCCTGTGATAAGAACGAGGCGTATCCCATTGGATTGTATATGGGAGATGATTCCGGCGTATATCTGGACGGCTCCGGCTGGGAACCTGGCGACGACTGGGTACTGGTGGAACGGGACTGGTATATAGAGGGAAAAGATCATGAGGAGTTTGCTTTTGGAGAGCCCTATTATGATTCCCAGAGTGGACAGGTTTGCGTCAGCGCCTCTGTGCGGATGAAGTATAAAAAGGCAGTCCGGGTATTGGCAGCGGATGTGTATCTGGATTATCTGGCAGGACTTATGAAAGAGATACAAGTGGGAGATACCGGCAAGGCGTTTATGGTTACAGGCAGCCAGTCCGTGATTGCCCATTCCGATTCAGATATGATGGATAAGAAATTAACGGACACGGGCATGGATGTATTATATACAGGTATCAGTAAGAATCTTTCCAGCGGAAAAACCGGACTGGAGATGGTGGAAGGCAGCGACGGTGATTATTATGTAAATATCAATGCCATAGAGGGAACAGACTGGTATCTTATCACATATATCCAGGAGAAGGATGTTTTGTCGGATTTGCGCCGGCTGGAATTTACAATGATAATTATTGCGGTGATTGCGGCAGTAATTTTGGTTTTGGCATCCCTTCATATTA
>CAZSGT010000248.1:0-3981 GCA_964606215.1 uncultured Lachnospiraceae bacterium | reverse complement strand
CGGCATGGCATTTTATGGAAGTATTCACGGGGATTCCATGTATTTTCCAATTTACCATGCCCTTTGTGATGGTTGTGTTTATACTCATAGAGTGAACCTCCTTATGTGTTTTCGTGAAATGTTTGTGCCGGCGCAGCCGGCATGTTTGGAAAAGTGTCTTTTCATCGCTGCCCGCCCGATATATATTGCCGTAATAATTCGTACATGCCAGTGGAAGCAAGACCGCTAATCATCCCGCCAAGAATGGCGTCCGGTGTTACCTGAAAATCATTTAGCCATACCGCCAGGAAAATACCTAGTCCAGACACAATGGTGGGGATGTATTTATTCTCTAAATCCGATATCCATTTTTTCAGTACGAATCCCACACAAAGGCAGATGCCAAGCACAACGGGCAGCATATATTCATCTAAAAAATCCATATTTTATTCCTCCTATTCCATAAAAAAATGGAGATAAGCATTTACAAGTGAACTCGTAGATGTTATCTCCATTTGTGTGCAAAAGCAAAGCATGCTTTTTATATGAAATTACTCCTCAATCAGAACCAGGTCAAGCATATTGTCGTCTGCATCTGCCATCAAATCGCAAGTGATGGTAATGGCTCCCGGGTCACCGTTATTGGAAAAGCTCAGGGACAAGTTGCTCTGCGGTGCAACCTTGTAAGCTGTCATCTTATATGGCAATACTTCGTCATCCTCTGTCTTCATAACCGTGTCGCCGTAAACAATAAAGTTTTTCGGGAAGCTGGTGGATTTGATGTTGATTCTCTGTACACCGTTTTTAACTTCTTTCATGTAGTAGACAATGACTTTCGCACTCTCTCCGAGGGCGCTGGAAAGTGTAATTGTCTTGTCAGCAACAGTGCACTCCAACTCGGTGCCACAGTCATCGCCGTCTTTATAGACCACAACGCTTCCTGCAACCGGAGTATCTTCTAATGTAATGCTAGTTCCAGCTGCATCCACAGTGGTCTCCATTCTGGTTACAAACTTGGCGGAGTTGTTCATCTCGCCGCCGGTAACTAACTGCCATAATTTCACAGTCTGCATCTGTGTCTCGATGGTAAGTGTGCCGCCTTTTTCGCCAGCAAACTGAACCCGCTTCGGATGTCCCTTTCCGCCGTATGCGAATACAGACTCACCGGTAAGCTCTGTGGTGGAAACATTTGCAAAGTCTAAGTTTAAAAATGGCTTCTTTGTAGAATAATCTACGAAAATAAGGTCACATACCTCTCTGTTGGTCATTGTTGGATTTGACATAATAATTCCTCCGTTTCTTTCATGAAAAATGTGCAAGACTCTCCGTGGAGCCCTGCGTTAATAGTTTTATATTCTTTTAAACCATGAGGCTGCATCGAAGTGGTTATCCTTATTACCCCAGGCTGCAACACTCATGGATTGAATATCGTAAATACTGTTGTTTGAGAGCCGGGAAAAGCTGTCCCATATCTGGTATACCGTCAAGTCCCAGATATTAATGATATTCAGGGAATGGCTTTTGTTGGCAACGGCAGATATAATGTTTCCAAGTTCCATATTGTCATCGGCCTTTTTATGTCTGGCATTTTCGCTTCGTCCTTTGTGGATTTTCTTCAAAATTTCCAGAGCTTTTTTACTTTTTACTTTGGATAAATCCTCCTGTGCATGGGAGGTTATGCAGCAGCGCTGGCATATGATGTCGCAGACGGTGGGATATTCTTCCTTAGAAATCATTCCGATGACGGTATCTTCATTTTGAATCAGATATGCCCGCTGTTCGGCAAGAAAGGTTACCTCTTCCTTTATAAAAAAGTTAAGGATGTTTTGCAGCAGAACAGCGGTCTGTCCGTTTGCGGTAAGTAAATCAAATATATGTATCCCGGTTTTCTCTTCCTCAGAAAACTGTTCAAATTGCTCTTCCTGTCCAATCAATGAAAAATATGTTTTTATATCCATCAATAAGATGGATAGATAATGTTGATAGGTGTGAATGCCGACAGAAGCAATGTCGCGCAGTTTTGGAGAGATAATGCCGCCAATCTTTTCCAGATATACCGCTTCCGGTGACAATAAATCAAAATAATCTAACTTCAAGAATATCCCCTGCCTTTCATCTGCTGTAGCTTTGCGAAGTTTTTCTTCGCTGTATTTATGTGAAGAGACAGCAAGAGACAGCCTGCAGAGCGCGGACTGCCACCTGCCGCTAAGAAAAGATGGAAGATGGAGAACCTCCGGATGTTCTCTATCACATTAGGAAAATCTCAGTTTTAGAACATACGTTCGATAAGTGGCGGCTTTATGGGAGATTCCGAAGATAGAAATCTGACGGGCAAATCAAAAACCAGAAATTTTTCTGTCGTAATATCTTTGGAGAACTTTTGTCCTGTTCTGGTTCTCAGCGCAGTCTTTACAGTACTTTCTCCTGCCGTTTGTATTTAAGGTGAGTATGCCGCAGGTGGCGCACCGGATATATTTTTCTCCTTTATATAATTTCCATTCATATCCAAGCTTTCGAAAGTCAGAAACAAACAGAGTGTTTTCGCTTTTGTCGTCCATAAAGCGCACCTGAATACCCAGATTGTCCACTTTCTTTGCAAATGCAATCAGTCCCAGTTCATGGAGCGCATGGATTTTCATATCTTTTTCAAATGCGCTGGTATTGATGCAGGCAAGAGAAAATATTTCTCCATTACTATAGGAAATCCAACCCTCCGTGTCCGGGTTTCTGTAAATGCCAAACTTTGCCAGGCACAGGAGAGTGAATGCCAGACGTTCTAATACTTTGTTTCCGATGCCTTCAATGGTTTCCAGCTCCTTTTTTGTGATCCATATGCCATCGCATTTACATAGTGGATATTTATTGGCATGATTTGCATATTTTTCTATGCGGGGCGCCCAGTCTACCCCATTATAATTTGGATAGTTCTCCTGCATGAAAGCATCCAGCTTCCGGATAATACCAGATTTTCGCAGTCCGTTCTCGTGATAGAGATATCTTGCGTAGATGCGCAAGAACAGGTATGCTTTGGACACATTCAAATTTTTTTCAGCCAACACACGGTCTACATATTCTTTCTCATTTAATATAATCATAGCTGATTTTCCTCCTTTACCTTTTTCTGGCACATAATAAACTGTTCGCCGCCAAATTCAAATTTCCCGCGAGATTCCACCAAAAGAGGATACTGAATGGTGTAATCATGCTTTGCCAATAAGTTATCAATAATCATGTCTCCACAGATGTCCCATGCAAATTGTTTGGATTTGGCACAGGAGTAGCACAGGTCTAAAATAATGTCGCAAAGTGCCTTCTCGTCCGGGCAGATTTGTTCGCAGTCCGCCTTGAATTTTTGCAGCATCATATTTCGGTTTACCTTTACCTCATCCTTGTCCAATCTCTGTGCGTTTGCCGTTTTCTGAAAATATTTTACACACTCGTCATATTCTTCTTTTACTTTTTTGATTTTCTTATAATCACATTTATCATACGCTGTACCGGACTTTAAGATAGAATAGTCAAATTCCTCTTTTTTCAAACGCTTTTCCGGGAAGGATTGGAAGGTATCTTCAAAGAGCCACGCAATCCGGTTAATGGTGCAGGGATGAGCTCCCACAGGCATTCCCTGCTTGTAATAGGAAATAAACTCGTTTTCTTCTGTGGTCTTGTCCGGTTTTTCCATCAGTTCGGATATGGTCATCTGAAATTTCCGGATGCATTTGCTGTTAGTATCCCGAATGTACTTATTATAGGAAGTCATTAAATCCGGATAGACATATTTCATAAAGTAAGGTTTGTTTCCAATAACAATGCGCTGGCATAAATCTTTAAAATGTTTTTCCTGGGATGTGCTCTCGGGAAGTTTATTGCAGGCAGATTTGTCATACCAGTATTTTGGCATGGGTTTTGCGATAATGCCCTTTGCCTTGTCGATGGCATTTTGCTGATAATGTTGTCCGCATTTTATCCGGTAATCTAACATCTGGTACTCTTCGCTTTCTC
>CAZSGT010000247.1:0-3984 GCA_964606215.1 uncultured Lachnospiraceae bacterium | reverse complement strand
AAGCGGATTGTTCTGACGGAAAAGGCGGCGCAGACACAGAAGATTTTATGTAAAATAATCCGGGAATTTGACGCGGGAATTGTAGCAGGATTTTCGGAGGAGGAGATAGAGATGTTAGGTTCTCTGCTGGGGCGGATACGAAAGAATATAGAATTGATGGGGATTAAAATGCACGCATGAGCGTGCAGAAACGAGGTGAATGATGATAAAAACATTAGCAGCACAAATTAAAGAGTATAAAGGGGATTCCATTAAAACTCCGATTTATATGATTCTGGAAGTAATCTGTGAGACAATAATTCCGTTGCTGATGGCGTCCATTGTAGATGATGGAATCAACAAAAATAACATGAATCATATATACATGGTGGGCGGGGCGATGGTTTTTGTTGCCTTGCTGGGACTGCTTGCCGGTCTGTTGGGAGGTAAATACGGAGCCCGTGCCTCCGCAGGATTTGCCAAAAATCTGCGGAAAGCGATGTTTGATAACATTCAGACGTTTTCCTTTGCCAACATAGATAAATTTAGTACAGCCGGGCTGGTGACCCGTATGACCACGGACGTCACCAATATCCAGAATGCGTACCAGATGCTGCTGCGTATGTGTATGCGCGCACCGGCAAGTCTGATTTGTGCCATGGTTATGGCGTTTGCCATCAATGCAAGAATTGCATCTATTTATCTGGCAGCAGTTATTCTGCTGGGGATTGCGCTGTTTTTTATCTCCACCAGGGCGATGAAGTATTTTGACCAGGTATTTCATAAGTATGATGACATGAATGCCAGCGTGCAGGAGAATGTCACCGGTATCCGTGTGGCGAAGTCCTTCGTGCGGGAGGAGTATGAGATTTCCCGTTTTCACAGTGCAAGCCAGAACATCTATAAAATGTTTGTGAAGGCAGAAAATATTGTGGCGTGGAACTCCCCGCTCATGCAGTTTACGGTATATGGATGTATTCTTGGTATCAGCTGGCTGGGAGCAAATATGATTGTCGGGGGAAGCCTGACAACCGGAAAGCTTATGAGTCTGCTTACATATTGTATGAATATTCTTATGAGCCTGATGATGCTCTCCATGATTTTTGTCATGGTTACGCTGAGTATGGCAAGTGTAAGGCGTATTGCAGAGGTTCTGAATGAAAAGGCGTCCATTACCAATCCCGAAGAGCCGGATTTCGATATTCCGGATGGAAGTATTACCTTTGAAAATGTGATGTTCCGCTATAACCTCACCAGTGAGGAGCCGGTGCTGCAGGACATAAATATTTCTATTGCTTCCGGGGAGACCATTGGTATCATCGGCGGCACGGGAAGTGCAAAGACCAGTCTGGTAAACTTAATCAGCCGTCTTTATGATGTGAACGAGGGAACGGTGAAAGTAGGTGGAAAGGATGTCCGCACTTACGATATGGAAAGTCTCCGGAATGCGGTATCTGTTGTGCTGCAAAAGAATGTGCTGTTTAGCGGCACCATATTGGAAAATCTCCGGTGGGGAGATGAAAATGCTACGGAAGAAGAATGTAAGCGAGCCTGTGAGCTTGCCTGTGCTGATGAATTTATTGAGAAGATGCCGGAGAAATACAATACCTTTATTGAGCAGGGTGGTTCCAATGTTTCCGGCGGGCAGAAACAGCGTTTGTGTATTGCCAGGGCGCTGTTGAAGAAACCCAAAATATTGATTCTGGATGACAGTACCAGTGCAGTGGACACAGCCACAGGTGCCAAAATCCGCAAAGCGTTTGCCCAGGAGATTCCGGGTACGACAAAAATTATCATTGCACAGCGAATCTCTTCGGTACAAGATGCAGACCGCATCATTGTAATGGATGACGGCCGGATTCATGGCGTGGGAACCCATGAAGAATTGTTGAAGAATAATGAGATTTACAGAGATGTATACGAATCACAGGTGGGTGGTTCCGGAGATTTTGATGAAAACGGAGGTGAAGACTGATGCCAGGACCAAGAGGACCGAGAGGACCAAAACCAAAGATTAAAAATCCGGGAAAGCTTATCAAGCGTATTCTTGGATATGTGATGAAAGATTACAAATTTCCTGTTGTTATTGTGGTGGTATGTATTATTGCGGGGGTTCTTGCAAACATACAGGGAACCATGTTTATGCGGACGCTGATTGACGGTTATATCACACCGATGCTGGCACAGGAGAATCCGGATTTCTCACCGCTTCTCCATGCGATTCTGAAGGTGGCAGTATTTTATGCAATGGGTGCGTTATGTGCGTTTGCACAGACCCGTATCATGGTAAAGGTTACCCAGGGAACCCTGCGGAATCTGCGGGATGATATGTTTGCCCATATGGAGAAACTTCCGATTAAATACTTTGACACCCACCCACATGGGGATATTATGTCTACTTATACAAACGATATTGATACCATGCGCCAGATGATCAGCCAGAGTATGCCTCAGCTTCTCAACAGTGTCATAATGGTTGTAGGTGTATTTGTCTGTATGCTGATAATCAGCATTCCTCTTACGGTTCTCACCATGGTTATGGTGGCAGTGATGCTGTTTTGTGCAAAATATCTTACTGGGAAAAGCGGAAGCTACTTCCTTGCCCAGCAGCAGGATATTGCATCTGTAAACGGCTTTATTGAGGAAATGATGGAAGGCCAGAAAGTGGTAAAGGTCTTTTGTCATGAGGAAAAGAGTACAGAGGAGTTTGTGCGGCGAAATGAAAAGTTGTTTGACAGTGCTTACAATGCAAATATGTTTGCAAATATGATGGGACCTATCAATGCACAGCTGGGTAATGTCAGTTATGTACTGGTTGCCACCTTGGGCGGCATCCTTGCCATACACAATATCGGAGGGCTTACGGTGGGGGGACTTGCAAGCTTTCTGACTCTGAACCGGAATTTTAATATGCCAATCAATCAGGTTAGTATGCAGTTTAACTCCATTATTATGGCGCTGGCAGGTGCAGAGCGTATTTTCCATTTGCTGGATGCCCAGGTGGAAACGGACGAGGGATATGTTACCCTGGTAAATGTAAAAGAGGAAAATGGTGTGTTGGTGGAGACAAAAGAGCGTACCAGCAAATGGGCGTGGAGGCACCAGCATCAGGAAACCGGAGAGGTGGATTATGTTCCGCTTACCGGAGACGTCCGGTTTAACGGTGTAGATTTTGGATATAATGACGACAAGATGGTACTGCATGATATACGGCTGTTTGCCAAGCCGGGACAGAAGATTGCTTTTGTTGGTTCTACTGGTGCCGGAAAGACTACGATTACCAATCTGATTAACCGTTTCTATGATATACAGGATGGAAAGATTCGTTATGACGGTATCAATATCAACAAGATTTGCAAGAAGGATTTGCGCAGTTCATTAGGGATTGTACTGCAGGATACCCATCTGTTTACCAACACGGTAATGGAAAATATCCGTTACGGCCGGCTGGACGCCACCGACGAGGAGGTTATTGCGGCAGCGAAGCTTGCCAATGCCCATGCGTTTATTAAGCGTCTGCCAGACGGATATAATACGGTGCTTACCGGAGACGGCGGCAATCTCAGCCAGGGACAGAGACAGCTTCTTGCCATCGCCAGAGCGGCAGTGGCTGACCCTCCGGTATTGATTCTGGACGAGGCAACCAGCTCCATTGACACCCGTACCGAGAAAATCGTACAGGATGGTATGGATAAGCTGATGAAAGGCAGGACTACGTTTGTCATTGCCCACAGATTGTCCACTGTCAGGAACAGTGATTGTATTGTGGTGCTGGAGCAGGGACGGATTATTGAAAAAGGAAATCATGATGAACTGATTGAAGCAAAGGGAAAATATTACCAGCTTTATACGGGGAACAGTATTTCCGCATAAAGAACAAACGCTGTCACGCTACGCGAGCCAGCTTATTGTAACAAAAATGCAAGGCGATTGGTTTCTGTCGTCTTGCATTTCTCTATATGTCTTGTTAAAATAAAGAAAGAATCAAGACACAGAATGGAGGAT
>CAZSGT010000246.1:0-3992 GCA_964606215.1 uncultured Lachnospiraceae bacterium | reverse complement strand
AAATAATCGAATTTTTCCTTTTGCTTTCAAATAACCCGAAAAATGTTTCTCTTCAAACTCCGGTACAACCTGGAGCCAGGACGCATACAGTGGATATGCCACCGCCGCCGCACCCAGAATCTGCCCGGTAGAGGCGGGATTTCCCGTGCCAAACCGGATAAAACCCTGGGCTTTTTGGGGCTTCAGATGCACAAGCAGACATCCAAGCTGGGTTTTGCTAAGCTTCAAAAATGCCCGCACATGCTTGTCCTTTAAAAAAGAAACAACTGCATCCTTTTTCTCCCTCATGCTTCGCAGAAGTCCTGGCAAATCCTTTATAAACCCGGTCACCTTTTTTCCTATGTCTCTTATTGTATCGAAAATACCTTGGATTTTCAACAAGAATCCCCGGATTTTGGCGAAAATTTTTGCGAATTTGCAGGCAATCCTGCTCCACACCGTTTCCTGTCCATGGATATCTTCTTCCGATTCCTCTTTTTCCCTCAGTTCTTCTCCATTCTCCAATAGTTCTTCCTGGGATTCCAGATTCTTTTCCTCTGTCTCTGCCACCAAAAGATTGCTATCCTCTGATTTCATCTCTTCCGATTCCACCGGCTTTGTATTTTCCTCCGCCTTTTTCTTGCTTTTCGCAGCTTTTTTCTTTTTCTTTTTAGAGGATTGCTCCGGCCCGGATACGTTCTCCGGCTCCTCTTTTCTCTCTGTCCCGGTTAGTTTTTTCCGCTTTATGGGAATCCCCAAAACCCGCAGCACCCACATTGTATCCCCGTCATTGTAAACGACAGAAAAACGGACCACAAACCACAGCCAGCGGAAACGCGCCTTTCCGGTAATCGTCTCTCCTGCATCCACTGCCAGATCATATCGCACTCTGCAAAACATGGCAAGAAACAGCAGAACAAGCACCACCGCCAAAAGCAGGACGAGAACAATACCAATGATTTTCAGAACGAAAATCGCAGTCTCCATCATCCACCGCCCCCTTCCTCAAACAGGAGGCGAATCTCCGGCTTGCCAGTCTGCTCCAGAGCATCCATCAGCATCCGCTTTACCAGCTCCTTTGCGGACTCCCTGTCTGCTGCCAGTCCTACCACCGTAATATCCCTGCGCCGGTTGTACTCAAACCACAGCTCTCCCGCACGGTAAATTTCCAGCTGGTTGGCATTCTCTAAAGGCAGTGTCACCAGATACAGCCCGTTTGTAATGCGGCGTTTCTCCACCTTCCGGATGTAGCGGTTCCGGTGTCTATTTACTTTTTCGTCACAATACATCCTTCTATGCCAGATAATCATCGCATTCTCCATTTTGCTGCTCGTCTACATTTCAATCTGCTCCGTTACCGTGGGCTGACACGCGCTGATTTTGTTCCAGTCGGTCCCTGCCACACCCTCTACTGCTCTATTAACTGGTCAACCAGCATCTGCACCGCATATTTTTCACTGGCATCCGTACACATGCTTAATGACGTCCGGACATACTCTGCCACTTCCTCCCCAGAAGTGAAGAACACCGGCATCTTCTCCAGCGTCGCCGCCATAACTGCCCGGCGGTACTGCTTTCCTTTCTCCTTAAACATGTTCTCCAGCTCCTGCATCAGCTTGTCGGTCTGTTCTTTTAAGTATTCTGCCGTCACTGGCTGTTCCCCTGCCCCCTGTTCCAAATCAATAAACATACTGGAAGACATCAGCTGGGAAGAAAGCAGCAGCTTCTTCATATCTTCCGAAAGTCCCAGCGCAGAAAGCTCCTCTCCTGCAGACTCTGCCAATTCCTGCTGCATCGCCTCCAGCAAAATGCTCTTCTCATACAACTGCTCCTGGGCGCCCTCTGTATGTGTCAAATAGTTTTCAATAAGGGCAAGCTTTTCCTCATTCATCGTCAAAACACAACCCTGCTCATCGGTAAAAAACTCCCCCTCATTCTCCGTCAGCAGCCGCCAGATTCCCTCAATGACCAGTTCCGGCGCTTTGGAATCATTTTCATATGACCGGTAATTCCGGTTCAACAGCAGCGTGTACAAATCATTTACCATCTGCTGCAGGCACATATATAAATCTGAAATATCCCGCAGATGCCCCGCTGCATTTTGAACCTTTTCGCTGTACAGCGTATACGCTTCCTCCGTCAGCCCGTCATAATCCAGTCCGGATAACTCTTCCACCAAAGACGCAACCTCAGAAAAATGTTCATCCATCCCCTTAGGTTTGTACAGCAATGCACTGGTACGGAACATATACAGGTACCCGTCCAGGGAAGAAACATCCCCGTCTTTATATACTGACAAACTATTTCTCACCAAATCGAAATAGCGGCTCTTAGTCATGCGCACCGGCAGCTGTCCTATCATGGTGCGGATATTTTCATTTACCACCATATTGTCTTTCACTCCGAAAATAAACCGGATGATTTTCTCTGCCAGTGCATCGTCATCCAGCGGCTCTTCTACCGGCTGGAAACGGTACTGCACACGGTTTAGCATATACTCGAAAACAATGCACATATCCACATAAGAAGTTGCCACCTGCATCTTCTCCATAATCTGCTTTCGCATGGCATGTGTTTTATCCAGCCACGTCTGCGCCTCCTCGTCAGAAATTTCCCCGATATAAATTTTCTCAATCAAATGATTGACAAAACCGGTGATTTCCTCCGCTTCTTTCATATAGGGATTCAATCCCTCTTCCCACATCTCATAAAACATATAATACTCCATCATCAGCTTTAACTGCGCCAGCTGGTGATAGGTCCGCTTGCTCTGCTCCACATAAACCGGCAGATTCTTCTCCCGGTTGATTCCCGCATTCAGCTCTTTGACTAACTTTCTTGTATTTGACATCGTATTTTCTCTTCTCCTTATCCTAATACCCAGCTTTTAAACCAAACCAGCCAGGATTTAATATAATCCCAGGACGCCGGGATTCCGGTAAGTACCGGATAGAACATGACAAACAGCAAAATCGCTGCCGCCACATATCCAAACACCACCTTCTGCCTGGTCTTATTTTTTCCGGCAAACCGGTATAACGAATACGCCACCATAATCGCCACAAAGGGCACACTGGGGAAATAGTGGTAAATAAATATGACACGATCCACAAAGAACCATGGTGCGTACTGCGCCAGATATGCCACTACCAGAAACGCCGCCTTCTTATCCCGCTCTTTCCAAATCAGATACAGCATATATACTGCTGCAGGAATGCCTGCCCACCATACCAGTGGATTTCCAAAGGCACTGATGCCCGCACCGGTAGCAGCATCTGCCACCTGTCCGCTGTAATAGTACATCGGGCGGACCATTACTGGCCACTGGTACCACATGGAAGAAAAATCATGCTCCGCATCCAGTGTGGAATGATAATTATACATATCCAACTGATTCTTCAGCAGCTGCGCCACAATGTTCTGGTCGGTCCCATTATCAAAAGGAATATATGAAAACAGATATATTAAACAGGGAACCATCACAAAGAAAACCAGGCAGAACGCACAGGTATTTATGGTATGATTCCAAAAGCTTTCTATAATATGCCCGTGAGAAATTCCATTGGTGCTTCCCGTGGGATGTTCCTGCGCATATCGATATTCCCGGTATCTTTTATATAATGTGGCAAAAAAGATAACCGCAAGTCCCAGTCCCGCATATACGCCCGTCCACTTACTTGCCACACCAAAGCCCATCATAACGCCGCTAAGTCCCAGCGGGATAAATGTCTTAATCAGTTTCGTATCATAAAAGCTCTTCTGCGTATACAGATACATAAACAAATACATCAGTATGATGAAAAATGTCACGAACACATCAATGGTGGCAATTCTCGTCTGCACATAATGCATAAAATCAAAGGTAAACAACAGACAGAGCACCGTGGCAATCCATGTCTTTTTGAAAAACTTCTTACCGAATATAAACATAATCGGCACCATAAGCACACCCAGAAATGTTCCCATAAAACGCCATCCAAAAGGCACCATTCCAAAGATACGGATACCGATGG
>CAZSGT010000245.1:0-3996 GCA_964606215.1 uncultured Lachnospiraceae bacterium | reverse complement strand
CCTGCTGTTTGACAAGCATCTCCGGGGAGCTGCCGATAATCTCAAACTCTCCAAAGTTGAAATAGTAAAGGTAGGGGGAGGGATTCAGTACACGAAGTTCTTTGTAAAGGGTAAAGCCGTCGTGCTCCGTTTCAATGGTCCAGCGCTGGGAGAGTACAGTCTGGAAAATGTGCCCTTCTTTGATGTAGTGTTTTATCTTCTCAATTTTTTTGCTGTAGTCGGAGAGAGTGTCGGATTTGTGGATAATTTTTCCGTCATGGACAAATTTTGTCTCCGTGTCCGCTGCGTTGTGGCAGCCGTCCATGGCAGTGGCAATCATTGCATCAATCTTTGTCATGGCTTCTGTTTCGGCCTCTGGTGTTTTTTCTGCCAGCACCACGCCGGTCAGGGTTTCCTCTACGTGGTCTACCACCAGAAATTCTTTTGCCAGCATGAACTGTATCGTTTCGATGCCGATGTCGTCCGGGTTGTCATCGGGAAGTTCCTCGGTGTAGCGGATATAGTCGTAAGCAAGGCTTCCCACCAGACCGCCCATGAATGCCAGCTCCCCTTCCGGTTTTTCTACCTGAAAAGCATCATAGTATTCTTTTAACAGCTGCCTGGGATCTCCCTCGTACACGGTTTCACTGCCATCCCGTTTCTTGATGACAAGGGCGTTTCCTCTGGAAGTGATGATTTCTTCCGGTTCTTTTCCAAAGTAGGAATAGCGTCCGTTGTTTTTGTCATAGCTTTCCAGCAAAAATCCTTTCGCGGAACCTACCAGAGCTTCATACAATCCGATGGTAGTCTCGGATACAATACTGACGGTGCGTTTATAGGGTTTTAAAATTTGTGTCTGCATTTTTTATTCCTCCATTCCTTTTTTGATGCCTGGAATCGGTTTGTGTGTATCGTTATGAGAATCCGTAATTACTTTATAGAAAACGAAAAGTTTCTTATAAAGTAAAAAAACACCATCACTGACTTCTACGTCAGGGACGATGTACTCGTGGTGCCACCCTAATTCATAATCATATATAACAAAACCCCTCGGGGTGTACATATCATTATCTCAAACAGATACAGAATCGCTTCGATATCCTTCCTCTGTAACGTGAGGACCACGGCTCAGGCTACTCGAAATCTTTCACCCTGCGTCTCATAAAACCATTCCTGACGGAATATCATACCGGTTCCCAGCAACCCCGGCTCTCTGGAATGCATCTTCCGAAAGTACTTTTTTTAATCATCGACTTTCTTTTATGATGTATTATATTACCACTGCATCTGATTTGTGTCAAGTAGAAAAAAAGATATTGACAAAGAAATACAAAAATAGTATTATAGAAAAGCAGTGTTCGCACTGACAATTTCATATAGGGGTGTAGTTCATCGGTAGAATAAGAGTCTCCAAAACTCCAGAGGAGGGTTCGATTCCTTCCACCCCTGTTAAAAAACATAACCCCACAGAGTTTTGCTCTGTGGGGTTGTTGTTTTAGTATAAGCTGTGTGAGAGTGCTTGCAGAGTGAAAAAGGAGAAAATACAAAAAAATGGCTCTCGCTTTCTAATAGCGCAGAGCCATTTTTTTGCCTGTTAGAACAATACTTATTTTATTTTCCAACTCTTTACATAGCCTGTCTTTTTGACTTTCAATTTTTTCTTTAAAGCGGACTTAGCTTTTTTTGCGCCATTTACTTTAAAGGCGGCTTTCTTATGAATGCCCTTAAAGGCGCTTTTTCCGATGGTTTTCAGTTTGCCTGCAGTCATGGTAATCTTTTTTAGTTTCTTGCAGCCCTCGAACGCAGACTTGCCAATCTTTTTAACCTTAGATGGAATGGTAATCTTTGTGATTGCTGTGCATTTGTAAAATGCCTTATCCCCAATGGTTGTAACATTCTTTCCGATTGTTACACTCTTTAGTTTTTTACAGCCCTCGAATGCGTTGGCGGGAATGCTTGTTATGTTATTACCGATTTTAACTGAGGTCATGTCGGAATTTCCTTCAAATGCATTTTTTGCAATACTGGTAACCTTGTAGGTAACGCCGTCTGCGGTGACAGTATCTGGAATCACAACGGTTTTTGCTTTCTTGTCTGCCGGGGCAGTATATTGGACCGTCCCGCCCAGTGTTGTTAGTTTCGTAACTTTATAGGACGCATTGTTGTTTGTATCTGTAATGACATCTGGAGTTGGATTTGGAGTTGCCTTTGGCTTCTCCGGCTCTTTTGTAATCTTTGGAATATCTGTTACATCTTTGGTCTCTGTATATGTTGCAGTGCCATCTTTGTATTCAGCGGTATACGTTGTCACACCCATTTGCTCATAGGTTGCAGGAGTTTTCACAGTACTGGTTACAGTACAATCTTTCTGTTCTGTATGACTGGAGTCATTTTTACAGGTAAATACAATCTGACAGGATTTACCGTCTTCAGACCATTCAAAGGCTGGTGTTTCGTAGTCATGGTTGTTTGTGTCTATAGCGATATCTTTAACATCCAGGGTATCCAGATGTTGGGTTTTGCCGTTTTGGTAAGAGGCAGTATACGTTGTGACACCCATTTCCTTACAGGTTGCAGGAGTTTTCACGGTACTGGTTACAGTACAGTCTTCAATTTTTGTATGTTCCGCATTATTCTTGCAGGTAAATTTGATTTGGCATTCACTTCCATCTCCGGACCATTCAAAGGCTGGGGTGCCGTAGTCGTGCTTTTCCGTCCAGACAGCATGTAAATCAATATCTCGTGTGATATCAAGAAAACTGCTGTCCCAGCTTAATTCCATGCACTCTTTTTCTAAAGCAGGTGCCGTCGCATCCTTTCCATACATAACGGCTTGTTTGTCAATCAATGTCTCTCCATCATAGAAGGAAACCTCATGCTTTGCAAATGTATTTAGGATGGGGTATCCGCCGTATTCGTTGTAGCGGTCGGCTATATATTCGTAATCGTAGGTTTCTTCACCCTTTCCAGCAAGATAAGTATTGTATTCGTCAACAAAAGTTTTCATTTGAGCTAAATTTTCCTCTGACTTTGCGTCATCGGCAAAGTAGCATTCTGTGAAAATGCCGCTGTTTTGCTCTTTTTCGCTTAATTCACAATTAGAAAGGGAGAATTTTACTTCGCAGCTTGTGACGTACAAGTTGACTATAGCGTATGCACCACCCTTGCCTCCAGAGTAATTCAGATTTCCAAGGAACTCACAAAAAACAATAGAGTTACTTTCTGGATTTATCATATTACCACAAATACCACCGGCATCACCAATAGAGTTTAAATCTTTTGTGATTTCTGCTAAAACAACGCATCCGACTATTTTGGTGTGACTGTTAAAACCTACAATACCTCCAACACGTGCTGACTTATTTGTAACTTCGCTATATGCAGATATTGTTCCATTTACAAAACATTCTTTGATGATATCTATACTAGAGTGTCCGGCAATGCCCCCCACCTCTGTCGGATTTTCTTTGGTCGCAGAGCCTGTAACTTCTACATCCGAATATATATTTTGGATAATAGAAGTATTGGATGAACTGATATATCCGACTACACCTCCAACGGAGTAGGTGCCCTGTACAGACCCGGTGATAGAACAATTAGTAATAATTGATACATTACACCAACCTGCAATGGCCCCAACATAGTTTGCACCGGAAATATTACAATTTTCAATTTTGATATTTTTGATATATCCTTTTAAAAATCTATTTACATGATCTATTAACAATATCTGCTCTCTAACATCAACCTCACTATAATTAGCACTTAATGTTCCATAAAGTTGTTCAATTCTCTTATCTGACAGAGATGATCTGTTAATTTCATCCTCCGGAACTCCTAAAATATATTCTATCTTTTCTTTTTTTTCTATTAAATCTTGAAAATAATCATACATTTCAGCATCATTTATTATTTTGTTCATCTACAGCTTCTCCATACTCATGAAAATTTTGATTATTAAAAATATATTTGTCAGGGTGACTCACTATGTTTTCTGTATTTTTATACAGACTGCTC
>CAZSGT010000244.1:0-4018 GCA_964606215.1 uncultured Lachnospiraceae bacterium | reverse complement strand
CATGAAATTAAATGTGGAATTAATTGTAGCAAAAATGCACACGGATTGTGTGAAAATGAGGTGACACATGAAAGTATTGATAGTTGGAAGCGGTGGAAGGGAACATGCAATTGCATGGAGCGTGGCACAAAGTAAACGGGTAGATACTATCTACTGTGCGCCGGGCAATGGGGGAATCAGCCAGTATGCCCAGTGTGTGGATATCGGAGCCATGGAGTTTGACAAGCTGGCAGATTTCGCCGAAGAGCAGAAGATTGACGTAACCATTATTGGTATGGACGACCCTCTGGTTGGGGGTGTGGTTGACGTTTTTCAGGAAAGAGGACTCCGGGTGTTTGGACCGGCAAAGAATGCCGCCATCATTGAAGGTTCAAAGAGTTTTTCCAAGGATTTAATGAAAAAATACAACATTCCAACCTGTGCCTACGAGATTTTTCATTCTCCGGAAGAGGCACTTGCCTATCTGGACGCCAATGAAAAGTATCCGGTGGTGTTAAAAGCCGATGGTCTGGCTCTGGGAAAGGGCGTATTGATTTGTAATACACCGGAAGAGGCCTTTGAGGGAGTGCAGACTCTGATGTTGGATAAACAGTTTGGATCTGCCGGAGAGACTATTGTTATTGAAGAGTTTATGACAGGGCGTGAAGTTTCCGTTCTCTGTTTTTGTGATGGTACCCATATCGAGCCCATGACAAGCGCCCAGGACCATAAGCGTGCAAAGGATGGGGATCAGGGATTAAACACGGGAGGTATGGGAACATTTTCACCCAGTCCCTTCTATACACCAGAGGTGGCGGCATTTTGTGAGGAGAATATCTATCAGCCAACCATGGACGCCATGAAGGCAGAGGGACGGGATTTTGTGGGAATTCTCTTTGTGGGTCTGATGCTTACCGAGAAGGGACCAAAGGTGTTGGAGTACAATGCCCGCTTTGGGGACCCGGAGGCGCAGGTAGTGCTTCCTCGTATGAAACAGGATATTATGGATGTGGTGGAAGCCTGCATTGACGGCAAGCTGGATACCATTGATTTACAGTTTGAGGATAATGCGGCGGTTTGTGTTGTGCTGGCATCCGACGGCTATCCGGAAAAGTATGAAAAAGGAAAGCTCATTACCGGTCTGGAGACCTTTGAGGGGCAGGACGGATATTATGTGTTCCATGCGGGAACAGCACTGACGGACCAGGGGATTGTCACCAACGGCGGACGTGTGCTGGGTGTGACAGCCAAGGGCAGGGATTTGAAGGAAGCCCGGGCAAATGCATACAAAGCTACCAGATGGGTAGACTTTGAAAATAAATATATGCGAAATGATATTGGTAAAGCCATTGATGAGGCAGAATAGAAAGGAGATTGAATATGTATTCATTGGAGGAAGTTGCAAAAGTGGATGCCGAGGTACTGGAGGCAATTAATCAGGAGACAGGCAGACAGAATGACCATATTGAGCTGATTGCGTCTGAGAATTTTGTCAGCCGCGCTGTGATGGCAGCCATGGGAAGTACATTGACAAACAAGTATGCAGAGGGGTATCCGGGAAAGAGATATTACGGTGGATGCCAGTATGTAGATGTGGTGGAGACATTGGCCATTGAGAGAGCAAAAGAGTTATTTGGCTGCACCTATGCCAATGTACAGCCACACTCTGGTGCACAGGCGAATATGGCAGTGTTCTTTGCACTTATGGAGCCGGGAGATACCTTTATGGGAATGAACCTGGACCATGGCGGACATCTGACCCACGGAAGTCCGGTAAATATGTCCGGCAAGTATTTTAACGTGGTACCTTACGGCGTAAATGATGAAGGATTTATTGACTATGACGAAGTACAGCGGATTGCAAAGGAGTGTCAGCCAAAGGTGATTGTGGCAGGTGCCAGCGCCTATGCCCGCAAGATTGATTTTAAGCGGTTCCGTGAGATTGCTGACAGTGTTGGCGCATATCTTATGGTGGATATGGCGCATATTGCCGGACTGGTAGCTTCTGGATATCATGAAAGTCCAATTCCCTATGCTCATGTTGTGACGACCACCACCCACAAGACGCTGAGAGGACCTCGTGGAGGTATGATTTTATCCAGCCAGGAGTTTGCCGAGGAGAAGAAGCTTAACAAGGCAATTTTCCCGGGAATCCAGGGTGGACCGTTGATGCATGTGATTGCAGCCAAGGCAGTGTGCTTAAAAGAGGCGTTGTCTCCGGAATTTAAGGAGTACGGAAAGAACATTATTGACAATGCGCAGGCATTGTGCAGCGGATTGACAAGCCGTGGAATCAAGATTGTATCCGGCGGTACAGATAATCACCTGATGCTGGTGGATTTGGCAGATAAGGGACTGACAGGCAAGGAAGTGGAGAAATTTTTAGATGCCGCCAATATCACCTGTAATAAAAATACGATTCCAAACGACCCCCAGTCACCATTTGTGACCAGCGGCGTACGTCTGGGAACTGCTGCCGTTACGTCCAGAGGAATGAATACAAAGGATATGGATGTGATTGCACAGGCAATTGCCATGATGATTGAGGATGCCGAGGGAAATAAAGAGAAAGCAAAAGAACTGGTGAAGTCTTTGACCGACGCATATCCATTATATTAAAGGAAATTTAAGAGTATACTATACTACGGAGAGGAAACGATGCTGGTTGTTTTGTTCTCCGTAGTCCTATGTTATTGTATAGAAACCAGAAAATAAAGGCATACCGGCGTATGCAGAAATGAGGGAATGATGGTTAAGGTAAAAGTTGATGTGACAAAAATTGTAAAATATGTATGTGTGACAGGGATAAGCATTGTGGCGATTATCTTTGGCGCGAAGTGTCTCCGGGCATATTTACAGGATGAAGCATAGTATATGGGAAAGAGATTATTTATCGCGGAAAAACCCAGTGTGGCCAGGGAATTTGCCAAGGCACTGAAGGTGGAGGCAAAAAGCCAGAACGGATATATGGAGTCGGAGGATACGATTATCACCTGGTGTGTGGGACATCTTGTCACCATGAGTTATCCGGAGGCGTACGACACCGCGCTAAAAAAGTGGTCTTTGCAGACATTGCCCTTTATACCCGATGAGTTCCGGTATGAAGTGATTCCCAGTGCCAAGGGGCAGTATCAGATTGTATCGGGACTGTTAAACCGTGCAGATGTGGAGCAAATCTACGTCTGTACGGACTCCGGGCGGGAGGGGGAATACATATACCGTCTGGTGGACCAGATGGCGAAGGTGCCGGATTCCAAGGAAAAGAAAAGAGTGTGGATTGACTCCCAGACTGAGGAGGAAATCCTGCGGGGGATTCGGGAGGCAAAGCCCCTGACCGCATATAATAATCTTTCTGCCGCAGCGTATCTGCGAGCCAAGGAAGATTATCTCATGGGTATCAATTTCTCCAGAGTATTGTCGTTAAAGTACGGGCAGGCGGTGATGAATTTCCGCAAAAGCAAAAACTGGTCAGCCATATCGGTGGGCAGGGTGATGACCTGCGTGCAGGGAATGGTGGTGCGAAGGGAACGGGAAATCCGGGAGTTCGTAAAGACACCGTTTTACCGGGTGCTGGGAGACTTCCATATTGGAGAGACCCACTTTGACGGAGAGTGGCGGGCAGTGGAAGGCTCGAAGTACTATCAGTCCCCGGTTCTTTATAAGGAAAATGGATTTAAGAAAAAAGACCAGGCTGGGGAGCTGATCGAGTATTTGTCTGACCAGGTAAAGACAGAACCTCTGCCGGAGGCCACCTGTATCGAAAAGATAGAAAAGAAAAAGGAAAACAAAAATCCACCACTTTTGTTTAATCTGGCAGAGCTGCAGAATGTGTGCTCCAAGCTGTTTAAAATCAGTCCGGATGAATGTTTGAAAATTGTGCAGGAATTATACGAAAAGAAGCTGGTGACATACCCCAGAACCGACGCCAGAGTTCTTTCTACAGCTGTAGCAAAAGAGATACATAAAAATATCGGCGGATTGCGGAATTATCCGCCTGTAAAAGACATTGCCCAGGAGATTTTAGACCAGGGGGGATACA
>CAZSGT010000243.1:0-4033 GCA_964606215.1 uncultured Lachnospiraceae bacterium | reverse complement strand
AAAAATCTGGAGATTATATCTATACATATCATCACTCCCAAACAGAGTTTATGGTGTAATCGCTTCTATAATGGAATTGGTAAACGTCCGCATCTGGGTAAACAAAAAATCACTGATGCCCGGCAGCATGGCTACCATAAATGTCAGCACCATAAGCCCAACGAACACCTTCAACTGCATACCAATGACAAACATATTCATCTGCGGCGCCACCTTTGCCAAAATTCCCAATACCACATTGATTACCAATGTACAGGCAAATACCGGAAGAATAATCCGGAAGGCAATCACAAAATAGTTTACCATATAATCCAACATAATTAAATATAAATTGCCATCCAGCTGTGCTCCACCCAGGGGAATTACCTTAAAGGAATCATATAACGCCTGAATAATAAAATAATGCATATTGGATACCAGCAAAATCAACATCACAAGGTAGGATAACAAATTACCACTGATGGTGGCAGTATTCCTTGTTGCAGGGTCCATAACCTGAACCATGGAGAACCCTATCTCCATATCCAGTATCTGTCCGGAAAAGGACAATATATAGGTGCAGGCGTTGCAGGCAAAGCCTATCAAAGCCCCTGTCACTGCCTCTTTCATCATTAGCACCGTATATCCCAGCATACCCGAATATTCCAGCGGTTCATATTCCATTGTTCCCACCAGCAACACGGAGAAAAACAAAGCAATTCCTGCCTTTACCCTGCGGGGAACAGAATTCATGCTGAAAAACGGAGCAAGATACACAATCATGGAAACACGAACGATAATCAGTGCACAAAATTCCAGATTTTCCACTGTAAAGGACATGAATCAAACACTCCTAACTATATCACCGGATGAAATCACTAAACCGGGTGTATAAATCTACTGTAAACGCAGATATTTTTGTCAGAATCCAGTTTCCACATATTGTCAACACCAGCATAATCGCCAGCAGTTTTGGCACAAAGGTCAAAGTCTGTTCCTGTATGGAAGTTACTGTCTGAAATACACTGATAATCAATCCCACCAACAGGGAAACAATCAGCATGGGTGCAGACGCCTCCACAATAATCCAGATGGTTTCTCTGGCAATATCTATCACTGTATCCACCGTCATAGTGTACCACACCTTTCTTTCCTATGGGGATTCGTCACAGGAGCTTTCCCGTCATCCGGTTCCCATCCGGGGAATGTCTCTCCCGCCACTGGCAAACGTCAGTAAAATGTCTTTACCAGCTCTCCGACTACCAGATTCCAGCCGTCTGCCAACACAAAGAGCAGAATTTTAAACGGCATGGAAATCGTCGTTGGCGGCAGCATCATCATACCCATGGACATCAAAGTAGACGCCACCACCATATCAATAATAATAAACGGCATATATATAACAAATCCAATAATGAACGCTATCCGAAGCTCGCTGATGATAAATGCAGGAATCAGTACCGTTGTCGGAACATCGTCATAACTCTCCAGATTATCCGACGGTATTTCTGCAATATTCAAAAACAGCTTTAAATCTTTATCCCGGGTCTGTCCCAGCATAAACTGCCGGATTGGTTCTATTCCCTTTTTTAAGGCTTCTTCCTGCTTTATCTCCCCACTCATAAACGGCTGCACAGCCTGTTCGTTTACCTGAGTCATCACCGGCGACATGATAAATAACGTCAAAAACAACGCCAGACCAACAAGTACCTGGTTTGGAGGCGTCGTTTGGGTTGCCAGCGCTGTACGGACAAAATGCAGCACCACAATAATTCTGGTAAAAGAAGTCACCATAATCAAAATCGATGGTGCCAATGCCAGAACCGTCAGTACAATCAACATCTGCAAAGTTGCCGACAAGTTGGTACTTCCCGCATTGCTGGAAATATTTAAACTGAACGTATCGGTATCCGTTGCGTCAAGGGAGGTACGACCCGCAGGCTCGTCCGCCGTCGTCGCATGTACGGTGGCTGTATTGGAGACAGCACAAAAGAAGGTTAATATACATATTATCAAAAGCAAAGGAAAAACAGCTTTTCTCTTATGCTTTTTGAACCATCGAATTATCATCATGAATACCAACCTTATCTTAGTGATTTATGCAGATTCTCTATTAAGAATCTTTTTTTTCTGTATCCTTCCTGATTATCATGCTTTTAAACACCTTTGCAAAGGAAGGGTTCTCCACATCTGCAGACTGTGTAAGCTGCAAATCGGATTCTTCTAACTCAGTCAGTGGGGAAATTTCTTCTTTCCCCACTGCAATGGCAACATATTTCGTGCCAAATCTGATTATCTGAACATACTTATTCGGAGCAATCCGGTAAGTTTCGATTACCTGTATATTTTTTGTTCCACTCTGGATATTTCCTGATTTCGCCATCCACTTTGTGGTATAGTATACCGCCACCAGAATCAGTATGAATAGAATAAGCATCGCAATCATTGTCAATACATTCTGTAACGTGGAGCTATGTGAAACTAAATATACCATCGTTCTCTCCATTCTTATCTCTCTACTTGGAAATATCAGTAATACGGATACCAAAGTTTTCTTCGATGACAACAACCTCACCTTTGGCTACAAATTTACCGTTTACCAGCACGTCCACCGGCTCGCCGGCAAGTTTATTTAATTCTATAATTGTTCCTGGCGCAAAATCCAGAATCTCTTTGATTGACTTATTGGAGCGTCCCAGTTCGACAGTAACCTCCAAGGGTACGTCCATAATCAAATCAATATTTTCCTGCTGTAACAACGGATACACTCCGGCATTAAACGGCTGGAACTGCGCCGGCTGTACATTTACATTCTGCATAGGCTGCTGCATCATTGGCTGTTGCATCATAGGCTGCTGCATCTGCATTCCGTTTTGCATATCCTGATTCATGACCGGACCTCCCATCATTGGTTGCTGTGGTTGTACTGCCTGCTGTTGTGGCTGAGGCTGTGGCGGTGGTGTCTGCTGTGGCTCCTCTGCCGCCTGGTCCTTCTTTTCATCGTCAGTAAACAAGCGATACAAATCTCTGACTAAATCAAATGGGTACAACTGCATAATTTCACTGTCAATCAAATCACCAATCGTCATTCTGAAAGCAACCTGTACCACCGTGCCCTCTAAGAACGATGCAATCTCCACATCATGGATGGAATCGTTCAAGTCTATGAGACTTGCCTTTGGCGGGCTGATATCCACCTTCCGCTCCAGCATAGAGGACAAGGAGGTTGACGCAGAACCCATCATCTGGTTCATCGCCTCACCGATTGCGCTCAGATGCAAGTCCGTAAGTTCTCCAGATGTATTGGAGCCATCGCCGCCCATCATCAAATCGGTAATTATCTTTACATCGTCTTCTTTTAATATCAGGACATTATTACCTGAAATTCCTTCTATATAGGAAATATGAATAAACACACAAGGCCTGTCATATCTGCTGGAAATCTCGTCCAGCGTTGTATAGGACACCTCTGGTGTAGTAATCAAAACCTTTTGGTTCAACAAAGTGGAAAGTGTTGTGGCTGCTGTCCCCATGTTGATGTTGGAAATCTCCCCAACCGCATCGCACTCTGCATCTGTTAATGTCTCACCCTCTGACAGATCCATGCTGCCTGTCGCCTGTCCTGTCTCTTCGGAAGAATCTGTATTTGCATCTCCACCCAGCAATGCATTAATCTCATCTTGAGATAACATTCCATCCATAACTACTGCTCCTCTCTGATAATTGATGTTACCCGTACTGCATATGACTCACCGGACGCACCCGGCAACGCCGTGAACTTTCGGATATTGCCTACATATACATCCAGCTCGTTTTCCACCTTGGAATCCAGTTTTATTACATCCCCTATCTGGATATTGGTCAGGTCATTGACTGAAATAGTACTGCGCCCCAGCATCGCACGAACCGGAATCTTAGCCCTGCTGATAATTCCCTCCACGGCCTCATGGTAAGCACCATTGTCTTTTTCCTTCATAGTGGAATACCAGTACTTGGTATTCAATTTATCGATTACTTTCTCCACACAGGTATACGGAATACACACATGCATAGT
>CAZSGT010000242.1:0-4034 GCA_964606215.1 uncultured Lachnospiraceae bacterium | reverse complement strand
GATTGCTGTTTTTGTTACAATAAGCTGACTCGCAAAGCGTGACAGCGTTTGTTTACCTCTATCTCTCCATCTTCCAGAAAGCCGCCGAATAAGCAGGCAGTTCGCTTCCACCGCCGAAATCATGAGGTTTCCCGGTGAGCAAATCCTCTGCCATACCGCATCCCGCATCAAAATGTGCGGTAAATGGCTCTCCCGCCGCATTGATTGCCACCAGAATCCGTTCACCCTCACAAGCGCGCTCAAAGATACACTGGTGGTTCGTCAGAACCACGGAACGGAATCCACCATAATTTAAAGCCTTACTGTTCTTTTTCACTTCTGCCAGTCTGGCAATCCACTCTGCCAAATCTCCGAACTCCGGCTTGTCAAAGCTTGGGCGAAGCGCCGGGTCCCCTGCGCTCTTATCCGCCTTCGTTCCCCACTCGCTGCCATAATATACACAGGGAATGCCCGGCATTCCAAAACACAATGCGTAAATTAGCTGCAAATGATTCTCATTTCCAAGTATGCTGGCAATACGGCTGACATCGTGATTATCCACAAAATTCAGCAAGTGCATTCCCTTATACAGCGTCCATTCTTCCGGTCCATACTGCCGCAACAGGGAGTGACAGATTTCAAACATATTCATGCTGTTAAAGCTGGAGTGCATGCCGTGATAGCATTCGTAGTTGGTAACGGAGTGGCACATCTCTTCATTTGCCCACTGCTTATAGTCCCCGTGCAGCGTTTCTCCAACCAGAAAGAAATCTTCTTTCAGGGAATCTGTAAACTGTCGCAGGCGTTTCAGGAAGTTCTTGTCAAGGCAATATGCCACATCCAGACGCAGCCCGTCAATATCAAAGGTCTCCACCCAGTACTTTACGGCGTCGAAAATATGCTGAACCACCTCTTCATTTTGAAGATTTAACTTCACCAAATCAAAATTTCCTTCCCAGCCCTCGTACCAAAGCCCGTCATTATAATGGGAATTGCCGCCAAAATCTATATGGAACCAGTCCCGGTATCTGGAGCTCTCCCGGTTCTGCAAAACATCCTGAAATGCCCAGAAGCCTCTTCCTACATGGTTAAACACACCGTCCAGCACAACCCGGATATCTTCCTCGTGCAATTTTTCACACACATCGGCGAAATCCTCGTTGGTTCCCAGTCTGCAATCAATCTTCTTGTAATCTCTTGTATTGTATCCATGGGTGTCCGATTCAAATACCGGCGAAAAATAAATGGCATTGGCTCCCAGTTTTTTAATATGTGGAATCCAGTCAACCACCTTCAAAATATTATGCTGTTCCTTCCCATCATTTTCAAAGGGTGCCCCGCAAAATCCCAGCGGATAAATCTGATAAAATACACTCTCATATGCCCACATTCTTTTGTCCTCCTAACTTATTTATCGAAACTAATATACTATAAATGTCCCTGTCCTGGCAACCTCTACGCCATATATCTGCTGCCACCGTGCATCGGTACGGTGCACTGAACTGAACAAAACATTTTTCATTTTATGGACTATATCAGCCCCAGCTTTAAAAATCCCTGATATAACCCATCCTGCTCTACCCGCGGACAGATTTCATCTGCCAGCTTTTTCAGTGTTTCACTGCCATTTTCCATGCAGATAGAATAACCTGCGGTCTCCATCATTTCCTTATCATTCATGCTGTCTCCAAATGCAATGGAATTCTCCAGCGGAATATGCAGATACTCGCACACACGAGCAAGCGCCCTGCCTTTATCAAACTGCCCGCTCATCACATCTCCATTTACAAACCCGTATTGGTCTGTGTCCTGAATACAAACCGAAAAATCCTTTTCCAACGCTTTCGCTGCCTGTTCCATCCGATTTGAATCCGGGCTCATGATCATCACTTTATACACAGGCTGTCCCGCATATTCCTTCATAGAACCAATGTGCAGGTCTTCCTCGATTTGCTTCCTCCAACGGAGCAGTTCGCTATTGCTGCTATTTGATGCATACTCTTCCAGAAATTCTTTAAAGCCATCGTCTGTGTAGGCGCCATCCAGACACTCAATGGAATAAAAAATACCATTCTGTTCCAGCGTGCGCAAAACAATCTGCTGTTGCTCCTTCGTCATGGGACAGTCATAAATCACCCGTTTATCACAACAGATATATCCGCCCGAGCTTGCCACCACTCCATCAAAGCCATAGGACAACAACGGCCGCATCATCTCATAACTCCGTCCCGTGCACAGAAATACCAGATGTCCTTTATCCTGTGCCGCCCATATAGCCTGAAGGGCTGATTCCGGCGGCACATTAGTACCCGCTGTCGTCAAAGTACCATCAATATCCAAAAAAATAATTTTTCTTGTCATTACATACCTCCATTTTTTTAACGGTTATTTATGTAATCGATTTCATATATGATAATACCACCTTGACTCCAAATTTACAAGCAATTTTTATAACTTTTACTCCCGGTTTTTCAACACCTCCGCCGGCACCATCTTGTTTAACCGGCGCACCAGCAGCCGATTGATCAGCAGATAAAATAAAATCACTGCCCCATAAATTTCCAGATATAGCCGCCATGTGAATGTCAAATTCATACCACATGCCACATTAGACACCAATACCGGGTACATGGCATCCATAACCCATTTCGACAATGGAATACAGATTGCCGCCCCCACTGCTACCACATAGAAATTTCCGTTCAGATACAATTTTTTCATCTCTCCCGGACGATAGCCAAATATCCGGATCAGGGAAATATTAAATGCCGACCGGTCAATCATAACCTTCATCATCAGATACATAACCACACAGAAAATCAAGATAGACACAACCGTCATCATGGTAATCAGTGGCATCATCATGGCAGTGAACACATCTGCACTCTGAAACACTTCCTCTTTGGTCGTGGTGGCATACAGCTGCCCCGATGGAATATCCAGCTTCTCATTGGAAAAGACCACATTATAATACTCTTTTCCCACATCAAACAGTTCCCGCATACTGTCAATATCCATAAAAGCGTACAAACTGGTGGAATATTGCGTAATGCCGTCAACGGTAAAGGCGTAATCCCGGTTTGTTTCCTCATCGGTCATAATCAGGGTGTCCCCCTGGGAAAGCCTGTATTTTTCTGCCATGGCAGAAGAAATCACAACACGGTTTGCCTCCTCTGGCAGGGACAAATCAAAATATGGATTATCCTCCCGGATTCCCATCAATGCCACATCCAGCTTATTTCCCATTACCTCTTTTTTGAATTCCATGAAAAACGCTTCCTCACCACCCTCCGGCACTTCTTTCTGAGGATATTTATAGGTATACATGTACTCGAACCTGGTGTCCCGCTTATTATCCTCACTGATATGGCAGCACATGACATAACAATTCACACCCAGCATTAGAATCAGCAGGGAAATAAACATTCCAAACAAAACCGTAAAACCCGTCCTGGCTTCCCTGAGCATCTGGCGAATCCGGAACCGGGCCACAAATCCCATGTTTCCAAGATTCACTTTGGAAACCCTGCCCCTCTTTTGCTCATTTCGTATCAGCTGTAATACAGGCTGGGACAAACGCTTATGAATAACCACACAATTCACAATAGCCGCAATCAGTGGCGGCAAAACGATTCCGTACACCAGAAGGTAGCCCGAATAAACGGTTTGCATTTCGGGAATGGAGAAATATCCAAAACAATCCTGCATCTGTGTGTTTATACCCAAAGGACTGTATCCTATGGCGGTTCCTACACAGCCAGCCACCAAGGTCACCACCACCGGTAAAACCAGATAATGAACCATCAATTCTTTCTTTTTTACGCCCAGTGCATACAATGCTCCAATAATACTGCTTTCCCTCTCAATGCCATGTATGACGAACACCGATATTACATAGGTAAACAAAATCAAAGCAATTACTCCGGCAATCATTCCTCCGATTTTGTTAATCACCTGGTCGTCTGCGGATGCATGGATACGTGGATTATCCTCTGCCTTCAGAAAATAGGTCAGGTTGCTGGCATCCTCATCAAAATATTCCTTCACCAGGGCAT
>CAZSGT010000241.1:0-4088 GCA_964606215.1 uncultured Lachnospiraceae bacterium | reverse complement strand
CAATGCGGTATATCAGAACCTGGAGTTTATGGAGTATTACAATCCGGAATATGTTTTGATACTTGGTGGAGACCACATCTACAAGATGGACTATGAAGTGATGTTAGACTACCACAAGGCCAACAAGGCAGACATTACACTGGCGTGCATTCCGGTTCCTATGGAAGAGGCAAGCCGTTTTGGTGTAGTTATCACGGATGACAATAACCAGATACAGGAGTTTGAGGAGAAGCCGGAGCACCCACGGAGCAACCTTGCATCTATGGGTATTTACATTTTCTCATGGCCGGTGCTCAGAGAAGCGTTGCTTAAATTAAAGGACCAGCCGGCATGTGACTTTGGTAAACATATTATCCCGTATTGCCATGAGAAGGGTGACCGTGTATTTGCATATGAGTACAACGGTTACTGGAAGGACGTAGGAACATTAGGTTCTTACTGGGAGTCCAACATGGAACTGATTGACTTGATTCCGGTATTTAACCTTTATGAGGAGTTCTGGAAGATTTATTCCAAGAGCGACCGCATTCCACCGCAGTATATTTCATCCGATGCGGTGGTGGATAAGGCGATTATCGGTGAGGCGGCAGAGATTTACGGAGAAGTGCATAATTCCGTAATCGGATCCGGTGTATATATCGGACCGGGTGCCGTTGTGAAAGACTCCATTATCATGAGTTCTACCAGTGTCGGAGCGGGCACGGTGATTGAGAAAGGCGTCATTGCTGAGAGCGTGACCATCGGTGACAACTGCCACCTGGGTGTAGGCGAAGAGGTTGCCAATAAGGTCAAACCCGATGTATATGCCTTTGGGTTGGTAACAATCGGCGAAAACACCGTGATTCCAGATGGCGTAACCATCGGAAAGAACACAGCCATTTCCGGTAAGACAGAACCTTCTGACTATCCGGATAATACGTTGGCAGGTGGAGAGACATTGATAAAGGTAGGTGACAGATAATGAGAGCGATAGGAATTGTATTAGCTGGTGGAAACAGCAGCAGAATGAAAGAGTTATCCAACAAGAGAGCGATTGCAGCTATGCCTATCGCTGGTGGATTCCGCAGTATCGATTTTGCATTAAGCAACATGTCTAATTCACATATACAGAAAGTTGCCGTGCTTACGCAGTTTAATGCGAGATCATTAAATGAGCACCTGAATTCCTCCAAGTGGTGGGATTTTGGTAGAAAACAGGGCGGTCTGTTTGTATTTACACCGACGACCACACCGGATAATGGATACTGGTATCGTGGTACCGCAGATGCCATTGCACAGAATATCAGCTTCTTGAAGAACAGCCATGAGCCATATGTAATTATTGCATCTGGTGATGGTGTGTATAAACTGGACTACAATAAAGTACTGGAATATCACATTGCCAAGAAGTCAGATATTACCATTGTAACAAGTAATGTTACCCCCGGAGAGGATCTTAGCCGTTTTGGTGTGGTTAAGACTGACAGCGAGGGACGTATTGAGGAGTTTGAGGAGAAACCAATTGCTACCAGTGGCCAGCAGGTATCTACAGGTATTTATGTTGTCCGCAGAAGGCAGTTGATAGAGATGATTGAAAAGGCAGCTGCAGAGGACCGGTATGATTTCGTAAAAGACATTCTCATTCGTTATAAGAATGTGAAACGTATTTTTGCATACCAGTTAGATGGATATTGGAGCAATATTTCCTCTGTAGAGTCATACTTTAAGACAAACATGGATTTCCTGGATAAGGATATCCGCGATTACTTCTTTAAAGAGTATCCGGATGTATACTCCAAGGTGGAAGATTTGCCGCCGGCTAAGTATAATGTCGGTTCTACCGTTAAGAATTCCCTGGTTTCCAGCGGATGTATCATTAACGGTAAGGTAGAGGATTCTATCTTATTTAAGGAAGTATATATCGGTAACAACTGTAAGATAAAGAATTCCATTATCTTAAATGATGTATATATCGGAGATAATACGGTCATTGAGAATTGTATTGTGGAGAGCCGTGATACCATTCGTGCCAATACCAGTTATGTGGGTGATCCGGATAATGTGAAGATTGTTATCGAGAAAAACGAGAGGTATGTTTTGTAAGAGCGGGGCTATCGTGTGGGGAGGACTGATACGCACGGATAGCGTACTTAGAATGGAGAAGAGTTATGGAAATTACGGATGTTAGAATTCGAAAAATAACAAAAGAGGGGAAAATGAAAGCGGTGGTCTCAATCACATTGGATGAGCAGTTTGTTGTTCATGATATTAAGATTATCGATGGGGAAAAAGGTTTGTTTATCGCTATGCCCAGCCGCAAATCCAATGACGGCGAGTATAGGGACATTGCACATCCGATTAATTCAGATACCAGAGATGTTATTCAACAGATTATTCTGGATGAGTATCGGAATGTTCTGGACAACGAGGCAAAAATGCTTCAACAGTAGTAAAAACGTTATCACCCAGGTGCAGGCAATAGCCTGCACCTTTTTTTGCGCAACTTGCAGTAAAATTTTTTCTTTTGAAAAAACATTATAAATTTATAAAAATATAAGAATTGTCGATAAATAGGGGATTTTGTGGAAAAACGGTTTCGAATTCCAGATATCAGGATGATATTTGAAAGAAAGCAATTTAGATTATAGATACACTAACTTATAGAAAGAGGAACGAGAGGGATTTCCATGAAGTGTATCGATAATGTGCAGGTCGGCATGCGGCTGGGGCAAATACAAAAGAAACGGGATTTGAATAACTTGAATTTTGCGTTGGAGCTTGGACTTTCACAGTCCAGATATAGCAGGCTCAAGAATGGAATTGTGACAATCACAGTGGACGAATTGCGCAAAGTGTGCGCCTTATACGATTTAACGGCACAGCAGGTTTTGTTTGGACATTCTCCGCGGGTGACCAGTCCGATTTTTAAAAGGCTTCATCATCTGGATGAACATGGAAGACGAAAATGCCTGAAGATGCTGGCATGCAGTATTGACAGGGACAGTGTGGAAGAGGAGCTTCGGAGTCATCCCATGTATAAATTGTTCATGGGTGGGCTGTTGGAAATCATTCCAGTAGGAACAGTGGATGTCCTGCCCTATGTGTTGAGATATGAAAAGACCATAAATTGTTTGAAAAGAGACCAGATGCTGGAGCGTTTGTCACTGACACGTTTCAAGTGGGATACGGTTATGCGGGGCGTCACAGCAGGGGAAGTTTCTCTGTTGCTGCGAATAGAAGAGGAATTCGGATATGATATTCAGTTTCTGGTAAATAACCGGATATCCGGAAATGATTTTTTGATAAGGTGCTGAAAAAACAACCAAAACGAAGAGAAAGGATTCTGGGTTTGTTTGATGAGATACAGAGATTCGGGGAACAAGAATTTCTGGTAGAGATGCAGAGTAGGGAACGGGAGTAAACATAAAGAATAGAAAGGGGTGAGAGTAGAGATGAAACAGGAATCTATGGAATTTTACTGGATGGTGGGGAACCGCATACGGGATATCCGTATCTATGAGAGAATCCGGGTGGAATCATTGGCGCATGCCTGCGGTATATCCACCAAACATCTATATCAGATTGAAAATGGGAAAGTGGCATTTTCCACAGAGATATTGTTTCAAATTGCCAACAAGCTGCAGGTTTCCGCAGACGAACTGCTGGGGCTTGTAAAACAAGAGGAAAGATGGTAGGCATTGGTTAGGACAATGCAAAAACGGGCAAATCCGGATAGTACTGGATTTGCTCTTTTTTAAACAGATAACCAATAATAACCAGGAGCATGTATATGGTAGATTTTATTTTAAATATGAGGTAAAATGGGAGATAGAACAAAATATATATGTATTGGCAGGTTTTTGAAAGGAGTATGTTTGGTATGAGCTTAAAAAGAGCAAAATATCTGGCGGTTTTGGGGGTTTCTTTGTCACTGGGTTTTACAGTTGGCTTGGTACAGCCGGGATTTGTACAGACGCCAGCTATAGCTCACGCAGAAGAGATTGTTGAACCAGTTTCTGTAACAATGTCCCATGACAGCGGCGTGTATGCAGACCCGTTTTCTCTTACATTGTCTGGCGAAGGGGCAAAGGATATTTATTATACTCTGG
>CAZSGT010000240.1:0-4091 GCA_964606215.1 uncultured Lachnospiraceae bacterium | reverse complement strand
GACGGGATGATTATCACTGGTGCGCCGGTGGAAACCATTGCCTTTGAAGAAGTGAAATACTGGAATGAGTTGACAAATATTATGGATTGGTCTAAGACAAACGTTACTTCTACGCTGCATGTATGCTGGGGGGCACAGGCGGGTTTATATTATCACTATGGTATTCCCAAGGAGATTTTGCCGCAGAAGCTGTTTGGCGTGTTCAAGCATCAGGTGTATCACCGGAAGAATCCGTTGGTGCGTGGATTTGACGATGTGTTTTACTGTCCCCATTCAAGGCATACTGCCGTTTCCAGTGAACAGATTCGACAGACGCCAGAGCTTACTGTGCTGGCGGACTCCGAGGAAGCTGGTGTGCTGATTGCGGTGGCAAATGGTTGCAGGCAGGTATTTTGTATGGGACATTTTGAGTATGACCGCATGACTTTGGATATAGAATATAAGAGAGATTTAAAGCTTGGAAAGGAGATTTCCCTGCCGAAGAATTATTATCCCCAGGACAATCCAAAGAACCGGCCGGAACTGATTTGGCGGGGACATTCCAATACCTTTTACACCAATTGGCTGAATTATTTCGTATACCAGGAGACGCCCTACGAGTTTATCAATACGCCGGGAATCCCTGGCAAATAATATATGGCAAAGTCTTATAATCGGAGACTTTCCAGGGGATAAAAGGTCTTTAAAAAGTGGATGAATTTTCACATGGAATATGTTATACTTCAAATATAAAAAACTACGTAAAAGGAGGAAACTATGTCAAAGAAAAATGTATCTGCAACTGAGGCATTAAAGAAGTTGAAAGAGGGAAACCAGCGTTATTTATCTGCAACGACAAATCCAGGTGATATTTCACCGCAGATTCGGCAGGATACCTGCGAGAACGGACAGAGTCCTTATGCGATTGTTGTGACCTGTTCAGATTCCAGAGTGATTCCAGAGAGTATTTTTACAGCTGGAATCGGGGAGCTGTTTGTCATTCGTGTGGCAGGTAATGTTATGGATTCTCATCAGCTGGGAAGCGTTGAATATGCGGCAGACCATCTGGGGACCAATCTGGTGGTGGTACTTGGACATGAGCACTGTGGAGCTGTGGGAGCTGCCATGAGCAGCGAGCCAGGCGGCTACATTAAGTACATAACCGATGAGATTCGTAAGGCAATCGGAGATGAAAAAGACGAGGAACGTGCCTGCTGTTTAAATGTAGAGCGAAGTGTATCTATCATTAAAGAGAAATTGAATATCAAGGATTCCGATGATTTGCAGGTTTGTGGTGCATTTTATCACATTGGCAGTGGAGCGGTTACATTCCTGGATTAAAAACAGAAATGTAGATTTTCCGGGGGAACGTGTTGAACAGACAGGTTTCCCATGTATAGTTTCGGGATGAGAAATATATGCTTCCTATAGGAGAATGTTTTTTCACAGGAAAAGATATTCTCTGCAGGAAGCATTTTTACTCTATAGGAAATGCATTATTATGTGAATGCACAAAATAGGGTGTACTTTTTCAGGTTTTTATGGCAAAATAATAATATATTCGCCAGTGAGCATGGCTGGCAGAATAGCCTGTGTACAGGTAATACAAACGTGCGTTGGAGGTACATATGCCAATTACAGATATATTGGAGAGAAACTGCAAGTTATACGGAGAGGACATCTGTCTGGTGGAGATTAATCCGGAGATTAAGGAGACACGCAGGGTTACATGGAAAGAGTATGAATTGATGGAGCCAAATCCGGTGACACATTACCGCAGGGAAATTACATGGAATGTATTTAACGAGAAAGCAAACCGTTTTGCTAATATGCTCATAAGCCGCGGGATTAAAAAAGGAGATAAGGTGGCAATTCTTTTGATGAATTGTCTGGAATGGCTGCCCATATATTTTGGTATACTAAAAACAGGGGCATTAGCAGTACCTTTAAATTTCCGCTATTCTTCCGATGAGATTGCATATTGTCTGAATCTGAGTGAGGCGGATATTCTGGTTTTTGGACCGGAGTTTATCGGCAGAGTGGAAGAGATTGCGGATTCTATCAGCAGAAACCGCCTGCTGTTTTATGTGGGAGATAATTGTCCGTCTTTTGCGGAGGACTACAGCGCCCTGACTGCCAATTGTTCCAGTCAGCCGCCGATGATAAAGCTGACGGATGAAGATGATGCGGTGATTTATTTTTCCTCCGGCACCACTGGCTTTCCGAAGGCAATTTTACATAACCATATGAGTTTGATGCATTCCTGTAAGGTGGAACAGAACCATCACGTACAAACCCGGGACGATGTGTTTCTCTGTATTCCGCCCCTGTATCATACCGGTGCAAAAATGCACTGGTTTGGAAGTTTTCTGGAGGGTGCAAAGGCAGTGCTCTTAAAGGGAACCAAGCCGGAGTTTATTCTGGATGCGGTCTCCAGAGAGCATTGTACCATTGTATGGTTACTGGTACCCTGGGCACAGGATATTCTGGATGCCATTGACCGGGGAGATGTTAAGTTAGAGGATTATCAGCTTTCCCAGTGGAGGCTGATGCATATTGGAGCACAGCCAGTGCCACCTAGTTTGATTTCCAGATGGAAGTGCGTGTTCCCACATCATCAGTATGACACCAATTATGGGCTCAGTGAGTCCATCGGACCGGGATGCGTACATCTTGGAGTGGATAATGTCCATAAAGTAGGCGCCATCGGCAAAGCCGGTTATGGATGGGACGTAAAGATTGTGGATGAGGAAGGGAAAGAAGTAAATCAGGGAACCGTTGGTGAGCTTCTTGTATCCGGACCGGGGGTTATGACTTGTTATTACAACGATGAGGAAGCCACAAAGGAAGTATTGAAGGATGGATGGCTGTATACCGGGGATATGGCACAGGAAGACGAGGATGGTTTTATCTTTCTGGTGGACAGGAAAAAGGATGTGGTCATCAGCGGTGGAGAAAATATATATCCAGTGCAGATTGAGGACTTTTTACGTGCGCACCAGGCGGTGAAGGATGTGGCGGTAATTGGTATTCCGGATAAACGTCTGGGGGAAGTGACGGCAGCTGTCATAGAGATTAAAGAGGGATTTAGCTGTACAGAACAGGAAATATCGGATTTTTGTTTGCAACTGCCCAGATACAAACGTCCGCACCAGATTATTTTTGCAGATATTCCACGCAATCCTACCGGCAAAATTGAAAAGCCAGTGTTGCGAAAAAAATATGGTGGCGACAGCTTAGTGGCAGCACAGAATCACAGTTAAGAATCATGATGGCGGTGGTCTGCAGAGTGAAAACAGCAGATGCCCCTTGGGCGTTCTGTAGATGTTCCAATAAAAAATACCAGGGAAAAGAGGCACAATATGGGAAAGATATTTATATTTGGTGATGCGGATGTGGCGGCGCTTACATCCATTACCAGACCTTTAAAACTTGGTGTAAAGCCGGTCTACAGGGAAGACTTTAACCAGACACTGGGATTTCTGGCGGGTATAGATAAAAAAGAGGCAGCCGCCTTTGATGGCGAGATGCCGGAAGGCAGTTTGCTGTTATTTTACCAGGTAGAGGACCCGGTAATGGATATAATTTTAAAAAAGATACGCAAAAAAAGACTTGATATTACCTACAAGGCAATTATGACACCCACCAACCGTATGTGGACGGTGCGCAGGCTTTATGCGGAGATGGAGCGGGAAAAAAGAAGTTTTGAGGGGGTATAGATTAAACAGTATGCCCTGCAAAGTGCAGCATGGGGACTGGATTAATATGTGTACAGGGATGGTGGTATACATGTACCGTATATGGGAAAGGATGATATTATTATGAGTAAAGAGCCGGAAAAGACATCAAAGGATGCGGAACCCAAGTATTTTATAGACAAAGATATTATTATCTGCAAGGGATGCGGGGGTATTATGCGGTATGAGTATGCCGGAATGTATAAGTGTGAGGACTGCGGCAGGCGGCAGCTGGATACCTTTGGCAAAGTGAAATTATACATTGAAGAGAACGGTCCCACACCGGCGCTTATCATTGCGGAGAGTATCGGAGTGAATGTTGCGGAAGTAAATAATTTTCTTCGGGAGGGAAGATTGGAGATTCCCGAGGGAGCA
>CAZSGT010000239.1:0-4097 GCA_964606215.1 uncultured Lachnospiraceae bacterium | reverse complement strand
TATTTTCTTAAGTGAAAGTCCGGATCTGGTTTACTGGGGAAAACACAGGCATGTGATGGGCAAGGGCAATGAATGGTGGGAGTCACTGAAGATTGGCGGCGGAGCTGCGCCTATCGAGACCAGCGAAGGGTGGTTGCTGTTCTATCACGGCGTAAGCGGCACCTGCAATGGCTATGTGTATAGCATTGGCGGAGCAATCCTGGATATTGACAATCCTTCTGTGGTGAAATACCGCTGTGAGGACTTTCTACTTACTCCGGAACAATGGTATGAGGAGCGGGGCTTTGTGCCGAATGTGTGCTTTCCCTGCGCTACCATCCATGACAGCGAAAGTGGGAAGATCGCAATCTACTATGGAGCTGCGGACAGCTATGTGGGTCTGGCGTTTACCAGGCTGGATGATATTATTGATCATATCAAGGAACACAGCAGGACGACTGAATCTGACAGGGAGATTGGGAAGAGATAGAAAACGGTACGGAATCTGAACAAAAACGGCACAAGCGGGCTTAAGCCTAAATAAGTGGTTTGGAGCAGGTATGTTTGGCAGCAGACATGCTTGCTCCTTGTCATATGGGGGCTGTGCCGGAGGAACTTTCCGGGATCTTAATGATACTGTGGGAGGAGCTTGATACTTATCTGACAGGACGAAAGAGTGTTGATGATATGGTGGGTTCCTACAGAACAGGGTACAGCTTTATACGGATGAAAGGAAATAGAAAGGCGGAAAAGGAGAGGAAATCGGATGAAAGCAGAGGATATATTAAAAAGTTATGTGGGAGAGGGAGAACAGATTGTGCTGCCGGGGAATCCCTGTCTGCAGTATGAGGGGCGGATTGATTTTGGCAAGGAGGGCGGCCCATTGTGGACATACCCTGCTACCAGTGTAAAGATTCGATTCAGAGGAAGCCTACTGAAGGCGGTAGTGACAAATTACCATGCTTATTGGGATAATTTTCTGGGATACCTTGTGGACGGGGAAGAACATTGTGTGAAGCTGAACGAAAGCGGAGTTAGCTGTATCTGTCTTTATAAGAGTGAAAGTGATAGTAGGCAGAACACAGAAGTCCTCCTGTTTAAACGTCAGGATTCCTGTCATATGGTGCAGCTTCACGGTTTTATCGGCAGCAGCGATATGGAGCTTTTAAACTGTGAGCCTCTGCCATTCCGTAGAATTGAGGTTTATGGAGATTCCGTCTCGGCAGGCGAGGTATCGGAGGCTGTGGATTATTGCGGACAGCCGGATCCGGAGCACAATGGAGAGTATTCCAACAGCTATTATTCCTATGCCTGGCTTACAGCCAGAAAGCTGGGCGCCAGGCTCCATGATATCGCCCAGGGGGGTATTTCTTTGATGGACGGCATTGGTTACTTCATGGAGCCTGAACAGAAGGGCATGGAAAGCCTGTTCGACAAGGTGCAGTACCAGCCTCGGATTTTAGAAAACAGCCCTGTTGCATTGGGGGCAGGAGATACCAGAGAGCCGCTGCCGTGGGATTTTTCTCGATATGATCCTCAGGTGGTGATTGTAGCAGTAGGTCAAAACGATGCGCATCCCAGCAATTTTTGCGGTGAGGATTATGAAGGGGAGATGGCTGTCCTATGGCGACAGCGGTATGGGGAATTTCTGAAAAAACTTCGGAAGATTCACCCCCATGCCGATATTATCTGTATGACCACTATTCTAAATCATGATGCAAACTGGGATCGTGCCATAGAGGAAGTCTGCGTTGGCTGTGGAGATTCCAAAGTACATCATTTTTTGTTTTGCAACAACGGTAAGGGGACTCATGGGCACATTCGCAAGCCTGAGGCAGAAGGTATGGCGGAGGAATTAGCCGCTTATATAACAAGCCTTGGAGAGGATATCTGGAGGGATACGGTAAGACTTAAGGAGGTTTTTGCCCGGGCGGAAAAGGGAGAGAGCCTGACCATAGGTTTCCTGGGAGGTTCCATCACTCAGGGGAGCCTGTCCAGCTGCCATGAAAAATGCTATGCGGCTTCCGTGTTCCGCTGGTGGGAAGGGCAGTTTCCCAAAGCAGGATTTACGTATATCAATGCCGGAATTGGAGGAACTACGTCCCATTTCGGCGCGGCAAGAGTTACGGAAGATCTGCTGTATGCACGGCCGGATGTGGTGTTTGTGGAGTTTAGTGTCAATGATGAGGATGATGAGCATTTCAAAGAATGCTATGAAGGTTTAGTGAGAAAAATCTGGAACTGTGACTGGAAGCCTGCGGTTGTGCTGCTTCATAATCGTTTCTACAATGACGGACACAGTGCAGAGTATGTCCATGACCAGGTGGGAAGACATTATGGACTGCCCAGGGTGTGTATGGGGGATGCTATTTATCCTCTTATCGAATCCGGAAGACTTCTCATGGAGGAAATAACTCCCGACGGACTTCATCCCAATGACAAAGGACACGCCATGCTGACACAGGTGATCACTGGTTTTTTGGAGGGTGTGTATAAAGAGTATGCGGAGAGCGGCGGTGAAATGACGTTACGCGGCGGGATAAGAGAATGCGACATCACTTCAGAGCAGCTTCCGGCACCCCTGACTTTAAATCGTTACGAAACTGCTCGCCGATTTCGCAATGATAATGTGAATGCGGTTTATAGTTCGGGATTTTTGGCAGACCAGGCAAAACAAATTGCTATTACAGATACTTTCAGAAAGGGCTGGACAGCAGGAACAAAAGGAGACGAAATCAGATTTCGCATAGAAGGACGCTGTATTGCTCTGCAGTACAGAAGAACTATTCACGGACTTGCCCCAAAAGCGATTGCTTTTGTAGATGGAGATGAAAAGCAGGCTGTTCTGTTGGACGGAAATTTTGACGAGGATTGGGGGGACTGTCTGGCTATGCAGATTTTGCTGGAAGACAGTCAAACGGAAAGTCATACAGTTACCGTCAGGATTGTGGAAGCGGATGCAGTGGAGCTGCCTTTTTATCTGGCATCACTGATTGTTGCATAGAAGTAACACAAAAAGGAGCCTGAATGCCCGAAAAGGTAACCGGGCGGTAAGGCGGATTGAGAATAAAAAGAAAAAAGCAGGAATGAGGGTGAAATGAGAAGAAAGAGCTTAAACGGGGTATGGAAGCTGCATATTATTGGGAAAGATTCGGATTTAGTTGGGGAAGGAGGGATAGGGGCTTGCGTTCCAGGCTCGGTATATGAAGCGTTGCTTGATAACGGGAAGATACCGGATCCATATGTGCGGGATAATGAGTTGAAGGTTCTTCCGCTGATGGAGAATGATTTTTGCTATTCCACTTTTTTTACAGTGGATGAGGAGATGACAAATTGTGACAGGGTTCTTTTACGGTTTGACGGAATAGATACGTTGGCAGATGTTTATGTAAATGAAAAGCTTGTGGGAAATGCCTGTAATATGCACAGGATCTGGGAATTTGACCTTCTGGGTGACGGCGTTGTCAGGGAGGGGATGAATCAGCTGAAAGTAGTGATCCATTCACCCACAAAATTTATTAAAGAAGAGAACGAAAAGATTTATACAGGAGGTTCCGCGGAAGCAATGGAGGGATTTCCGCACCTTCGCAAAGCGCATTGTATGTTTGGATGGGACTGGGGACCGAGGCTGCCGGATGCAGGTATCTACAGGGAGGTATCCTTGCTGGGCATTGAAAAAGCGCGTCTGGGAGAGGTCAGGGTACGCCAGCAGCATGAAGAGGACAGGGTGGTGCTTACGATAGAAACCGTCCCGGAACCAGCCGGCAGCAAAAGAGGTGTCCGTGGGAAAGTAAAGGTTTCCGTAGCGGATCCGGAAGGGAACATTGCGGCAGAATCGGAACAACCATGGCAGGACATTGACAAATGTAAAATGCAGTTTGTGATCAATGAACCCAGACTCTGGTGGCCCAATGGTTATGGTGAACAGCCTCTTTATCAGGTAAAAGCGGAACTGTTTGACCATGGCGGCTTCAGGCTGGATGAATGGACCGGGAGAATTGGCCTGCGTACCATGACAGTGAACACGGAGCCGGATGAATGGGGGAATTGCTTTGCACATGAGATAAACGGAGTGAAAATCTTTGCCATGGGAGCCGACTATATTCCGGAGGACAATA
>CAZSGT010000238.1:0-4101 GCA_964606215.1 uncultured Lachnospiraceae bacterium | reverse complement strand
TCTTTTCATCTGCCACCTGTACAATCTCCAATTTACAATATCTGTACAGACGTTTAGAATACTCGGCAATGCCATCCGCCAGGTATTTTTCTTTGATTTTTCCTACCGTTAAAACCGTGATTTTCATATGTACCTTTCCATATCCTCAATGATATTGTTTCACTTTTTCCAAAGATAAACTTAACATCAGCGCTCTGTCAATCTTGGGAATAATGCTGTCCTCCAGGTGACAGACCTTTTCCTTTAAGCGGGACTTGTCAATGGTGCGAATCTGTTCCAGCAAGATGACAGAATCCTTGACAATCCCATATTTGGACGCCTCCAACTCAATGTGTGTCGGCAGCTTCGCCTTGTTCATCCGTGAAGTAATCGCCGCACAAATCACCGTGGGACTGTGTTTGTTCCCCACATCGTTTTGTATGATAAGCACCGGTCTTACGCCCCCCTGCTCGGACCCCACCACCGGGCGCAAATCTGCATAATAAATATCTCCACGCTTAACTATCAACTTTCTCACACTCCAATACTATTTTTATACAGTATCGCCATAGCTTTTCTTTTGTATTCAAAAGTCGATGGTATTTTTTTAAAAATAATCCCTGGTGCCAATCTGCCTGCCATTCATAAAATACACTCTCGGAATCCGTTTCCCCACATTACACAACATCTCATAATTGAAAGAGCCCGCCAGCGCAGAAACCTCTTCCACGCTAAGTTCCTGGTCTTTTTGTTTTCCAAAAAGCACTGCTTCATCCCCCACTATAACCTGTGGAATCGCCGTGACGTCCACCATAAACTGGTCCATACAGACCCTGCCCACAATGGGCGCCCGCTGCCCGTGAATCAGCACACATCCCTTGTTTGACAACCGTCTCGGGTATCCGTCTCCATATCCCACCGGTATGGTGGCAATCTGCATCTCTTCCCCCGCCACAAAGGTGGAACCGTACCCGATGGGCGTACCTGCAGGAACCGTCTTTACGTAAGAAATATAAGAAATCAGGCTCATTGCAGGATGCAAGTCTGCCTGCTCCTTTCCAACTTCCTCCGAAGGATAATGCCCATACAGGGAAATCCCCATGCGGACCATATCCAGATTTGCCTCCGGCATGTCAATAATCCCCGCACTATTCGACGCGTGTAGAATAATATCTGAAATCCCCCGCTCCTGCAGCAAATCACTAAATTGTAAAAAATCTGAAAGCTGCTTCTTTGCAAATGTCTTATTCTTTACATCTGCCGTTGCAAAATGTGTAAAACATCCAGTGATTTCAATCCCCGGAAGTTCATGTATCTTTGCCACTATGTCTGCGCTTTCTTCGGTGGGACAAAAGCCAATCCGCCCCATACCGGTATCCGTTTTAATATGTACCAATGCCTTTTTCCCAAGTTTTACCGCTGTATCTGACAATTTGTTTGCCATCTCAAAGGTAAAGACGGTCTGGGTTATGTCATTATAAATCAATTCTTCATACTGCTCCGCAGGGGAATATCCCAGAATCAGGATGGGTTTTGTCACTCCTGCCCTGCGCAGCTCCACCCCCTCTTCCAAAATGGCAATTCCATAGGCGTCCACCAAATCATCTATGGCAGATGCCACCTCTGTGGCACCGTGTCCATATCCATCTGCCTTGATAATCGCCATCAATTTGGTGCCAGATGCAATATGTGACCTTGCACTCAGAATATTGTGGCGGATTGCATCCAGATTCACGTTTGCCTGTACTCTATAATACTCTTTCATTTGTTACCATAACCCTTCTTACTACAATAAGCTGACCCGCAAAGCGTGACAGCGTTTGTTATCATTTCACATCACGTACTGCAGTGCTTCTACCAAATCTCCTGCCATGAGGGAATAGGCATTATTACCATGAGCCACCGCCCAGTCTCCCGCCTTTCCATGAATGTACACACCCCGCATGACGGCGTCCGCCACATCCATCCCCTGTGCCAGAAAACCTCCGATGATTCCACTGAGGGTATCCCCTGAGCCACCGGTTCCCATTCCACTGTTTCCCGTGGTGTTAATATAAGTCCTGCCGCCGCTGCACACAATGGTACTGGCGCTCTTTAACACCAATGTAAGGCTGTATCTACGGACAAATTCCTTTGCACTTCCCCACAAGTCATCCGTAATCTGGGATTTTTCCACTCCGGCAAGCCTTGCCATCTCCAACACATGGGGCGTCATCACCAGTCTGGAAGTATCTGCATTCTCCAACATGGAGAGTTTATCCTCTGCCAGAACATTCAGACCATCTGCATCCACCACCACCGGGCAGTCCCCATTCTCCAACACTTTCTTTAACAGCTGCCTGGTTCGGGAATTTACTCCCATGCCCGGACCAATGACCACGGCATCTGCTTTTTTTACATGACCGGCTATATCTCCATCCTCCATAACAATCACAGCCTCAGGCACGGTACTTTGCAGCACAGGGACATTTTCCGGAAGGGTAAGAACCTCCACCAGACCTGCTCCGCTGCGGTATGCCGCCTTTACCGCCAGCACGCAGGCACCCGCCATGTGCTCTCCCCCGGCGATGACCAGCACCCTGCCAAAACTTCCTTTGTGACCATCTGCCCTGCGCTCTGGCAACACCATTTCCTCCCGCTGCCATGTAAAAGTGTCTGTCGGAATTTTATCACATGCTATCCGCGGAAATCCAATGTTTTCCACCAGCACAGTTCCTGCATATGCCTTTCCAGGATACAGATACAAACCAATTTTACCATATCCGAAGGTCACCGTCATGTCTGCGTAAACCGCCGCCCCGGAAACCCTGCCATCCGAAGCATTTACTCCGGAAGGAATATCCACTGCCAATACCTTGGCATTTCCTTTATCACGGAGCCCATTGATTCGCTCTATCCAATCTGCAAAATCTCCAGTCACGGCTCTGGACAATCCAATTCCAAACATGGCGTCCACAAACAAGTCGTATCCATCCAGGGATATTTTTCCACTTTCAACATCCTCTGCCGTATACACGGCAATGCCACAGGCACCTGCAATCTGCAGCTGGCTTTTACATTCTGTGGAGGCTTTTTCCGGATTGCCCAGCAAAAGGATATCCCCAGGATATCCTTTCTCTTCTAAAATCCGCATGGCGCAGATGCCATCCCCACCGTTGTTCCCAGTTCCGCATATAGCTAATATACGCTTGCACTCTGAAAAATGTGCCTGTATTGCTTCCGCAATCTTACAGGCAGCCCGCTCCATTAAAACCATGGAGGGTATGCCAACCTCCTCTATGCTGTATCTGTCGATTTCCTGCATCTGCTCTCTATCTACTAATTTCAATGACTTTACGCCCCTTCCTCCCCTTCGCAGACTACATACGCAGTCGTAAGAGTATCTGTGTCCGATATGGACACATGTATCTGTGTAATTCCAAGCTCCTGCTGCAACGCCCTTGCCCTGTCATGTAACGTCACATAGGGTCTGCCAGACTTCTCCCGCAGCACCTCAATCTGTGCCGGCATGATTTTGCCAAAACCGGTACCCACCGCCTTTACCAATGCCTCTTTTACAGCAAAATCCGATGCCGCCTTGTGGGGATGTTCCCCAATCTCCGCCTGTTCCCCGGCAGTATAATATTTTCTGCGAAAAGAGTCTTTTTCATACGCCTTTTGCACACGTTCTTTTTCAACAATATCCACGCCAATTCCAACAATCATGTCCCTGATTCCTTCTGCCCTTCCCCTGTAAGACTATCTGCCTCTTCTTTCCAGATTCGCTCTGAACCGTCATCAAAGACCTCCATAATTTTTGCCCCCAGCAAATCATGCATATAAGAGTACATGGCTGTATTCTTCATCTCCATATCCTGCTTGCTTAACAGATAATTCTTTATTTCCTCCCGGAGAGCCAGCACCTTCTTCTGTAAAACATCAATCTCCTTGGTATTGTGCACCATTTCTACATAACATTCCGCCATACATGCCACCAGCAAATCCATATTTGCAGCAGTAATTTCATCTGGCAGTGTTTCCGATTCTCTCTGTGCCTCCTCCAAACGTTCATTTATCTCATGAATCATCCGCCGGCTCTTATCTTTTTTAATAAAATTTATCTGGCTGTTCGGCTTCTTGCCA
>CAZSGT010000237.1:0-4103 GCA_964606215.1 uncultured Lachnospiraceae bacterium | reverse complement strand
AGCGCATTAATACCCTCAACTCTATACTTATAGATTTGAACAGGTTAGAGGATTTCATTGAATAAGTAAAGAATATTGACCATACCTATTTCAATGTCATTCATACAAGCTGCTACTGTGTTACGCTGCAATCAAAGAATACAAAGCACTACTGGCATATTCTTCACCAACAGTATCCTGCATTTACTTCAGGCAATAATTTCTCTTTCGCCTATTACTGGAACAAAGAATAAGATTTGAATCAGAAGTATAACAACTCTTTAGTCGAAAATCTTGAACCCTTCTGACGAATAATGTCACGATTAAGCAGAATATCTAACCAAATAGATGAGCTTCGCCTGGAGCTTGACGGATAGAGGTATAGGAAGCTTTGCACCTGACGATTAACGAGATGCAGTATGGTACATGAAGAAGTATTATACAGACTCGTCAAAAACAAACACCCATTTTAGGCGGTTGAATATGTCAGCCGCCTAAAAATGGGCGTTTTGATCTTATATTTAGGTTTCGGAAATTTCTTATTTTTTTGCCCGCTCACTTTCCTTTCGCAAAGCAGCCAAAGCAAGTACTCTCTTTGCGCAGATTTGCAATTCAGAAAGTTTCAATTTTGATTCTACCGCATTGACAATAGCATCAAAATCTTCCTGAGAACCCGGCATGATTAAATCATTTCCCGAACGTATACATTCTACCGGATCTGAAGTTCCATACTTTTCATCCCATGCAGGATTCATATCTCCCCCGCCAGTGGTTCCCCAGTCTGTCATAACAAGACCGTCAAATCCCCACTCACTGCGAAGAATATCTGTAAGCAATTCCTTATGATTTGCTGTATGAAGGCCATTTAACAGATTATAGGAAGTCATGAGCGAAAGGGGCACCGATACTTTTACCGCAATTTCAAATCCTTTAAGATATATTTCCCGGATCGCACGTTCGCTGCAATGGGAATTGCAATGGGAACGATTATCTTCCTGATTATTCAATGCAAAATGCTTGATGGTTGTGCCGCAACCAGGGTGACGCTGTACTCCCTTGGTATCTGCAACGGCGCATATTCCGGAAATAAATGGATCTTCTGAATAATATTCAAAGTTACGCCCACAGAGAGGATTTCGATGAATATTCATACCCGGTGCAAGCCAAAGGGTTACTCCAAACTCCTCCATCTCTTCTCCTACTATATCTCCGGTATCTTCAATCGTCTGAGGATTCCAAGTCTGCGCAAGCATTGTTGCAATGGGGATTGCCGTGCAATACTGATAATAGTCAACTGCATCTGCAGGTCTTTCCGGGGTTTGCCCACCAAACATATTTTCAACACCACCCATAGCAGACTCTCCCAATCCGGGAATGATATTGCCATGGCTGTCTGTCACAAAGCTGCGGGAAAGTCTCAGACCAGCGGGACCATCTGCCAACACCAAATTGGGGACTCCTCTGTCGTCCAAAAGTGCAGATGTAGTATCACCGGCTGCTCCCGGACAAGCTGCTGAAGCTGCTCCGATGGTTGAAGCCGTACCCAATCCGCCTCGTGCAGTACCCACTACCAGTTCTGCCAATTCTGAAACAGACAGCTGAGCGACGATATCCTCCAGAGAGGCTTCCCCCATAAGTACATCTTCCATTGTAATCAGTCTTTCTTTTTCCGTCTTCATTTCCTGATACCAGCTTGCATAATCTGCTTTACGGCTGGCAATTGCATCCGGTTCAAAATTCAATATCGGCGCAGCTTCTTTCTCTTCATCTTCTCCCGGATAAGTATAAAATCTTGTCACATCCGGCTGTATGAGATCGAAATCTGCATCCGGATGAATACAGTTTTTAAGCTGTTCCGTAACCACATTCTCTCCCAAATGTACTACAGCAACAATATGAGTATTGCGGGAATGTGTTCCTATCCGAATGTAATAATTTCCTTCTTCCAGAACATAAGCAGCACTCTCTTCACTATATGCTGCCAGTGACCGCATCGAAAAAGAGATCGCAACCGTTTCTTCCTCACCCGGAGAAAGAAGCTTTGTCTTGGCAAAACCCACAAGTATCTGATATGGTTTATCCAATTTTCCCTGTGGCTGGGATATGTATACCTGTACCGTCTCCTGCCCGCAATATTGAGAACCAATGTTTTTAACCTTAGCATTTACCAGAATATTTTCTCCGGAAACAGATGCCTGCTGCTTAGTCACTGTAAATTGCGTATAAGACAATCCGTATCCAAAAGGATATGCCGGATTGATGCCGAAGCTGTCAAAGTATCGGTATCCAACATAAATTCCCTCGTGATAATATTCATCTGCCACATCCCCATTCCTGGAACCGAAAGTATCTGCGCACGCGTAATCTGTATAGTTTTCTGCCCATGTTGTCGTCAGATGACCACTTGGTGTCACCTTTCCGGTAAGGACATCTGCCAGAGCCTGACCAGCAATATTCCCCGGCTGGCTCATCAAAAGCACCGCACTGATTCCCGGATAGCTGCGTAAAAATTTTGTATCGATTACTCCACCTACATTCAGTACCACAACCGTATGCTCAAAGTATGCGGTAAGCTTCTTCAGGTTGGCAATTTCCTGTTCTGAAAGTTCATAATCCCCAGGCTCCGCTCTTCGGTCAGAACCTTCGCCAGAGGTACGTGCAAGCACATAGAGAGCCAGATGCCTGTCAGTTCCCTCAAAGTCATCCTCTGTAATCTCGGGTTCATCCGGATCGCGATAAGGATTAGCCAATACTTCCTGTATTGCCTCCATACCTTTTTCTTTGATGGAAGCCATAAAATTTGCATGATAGGCAGTTATTTTTGCCAGGCATGCCTTATCATGACGTTCCATCCATTTCTTTGTTCCAACAATAAATCCGGCTTCTTCCAGCCCTTGTTCTACATTACAGATGGTACGGGAATTCACATCTCCGGACCCGGTTCCTCCTTTTACCGTCTTTCTGGCACCGCTGCCAAAGACTGCAAGGCATCTTCCATCTGCCTTAAGCGGCAAAATACCGTTATTTTCTAAAAGTACCATACCCTCTGCTGCAATTTTTCTTGCCCGGGCCATATTTTTTTCTTCACGTAGACTGATCTGCGGATCTGTTGTTGCATAAATTTTTGCCATACTATCATCTCCTTTATCTGACTTCTATCTGGCACTGAGAACTTCCCAATTCACTGGCTGCTTTCACGGTAATTTTCCCTGTGTCAGTTCCATAAACAACTGCAAGCGCCCTCCCGTAATATGTAGTAAAGCTTCCGGCATCATATTTTTCTTCGGTACATGGATTCGCACTTCCAAATGCTAAAAGCTCTCCACCCTCAACGCTTATATTGATTTTTGTATCTGCATTGCTTTCAATAATTCCGGACTTATCTGCGACAACCACCGAAATATATGCAATATCACCCTTACAAATTACTTTTTCCTCTGGCAATAACTGCACAGATACTTCATTATCTGCAGATTTCAGTTTGCTTTCACCCGTCACTTTTCCTGATTTATCATATGATATCGCTTTGATTTCACCGGCCTGATATTTCACTTTATATTTAGCTTCGCCGTAATTTGGCTTCTTTTTACCGAGAGATTTGCCATTTATAAACAGTTCCACAATTGGTTCCAATGAGTGAATCTCAACAATGGTCTTATTTCCATCGCAATTTTGCCATGACCAGCTTTCAATAGCATTGGTTCCTCTCCACACAGACTTTGACACCCTTACGCCGGGATGGTTTGCAGGTCTTACTCCAATCACCGGCTTATCGTTCTCCTGCCATACAACCTGCGTATTCCTACAGGATACATCAGGATTCCCTATAATATTAATGACTCCTGCACCGCCTAAAAGCCACGGATATGGTCTGTTAAAGGGCATCCCACCTGTATAACTCCATGCGCCGATGCCTGCTTCTCCTAAATAGTCCCAGGCGTTCCACATAAAATCCCCCAGTAAATAGTCAAATTTTTTTACCATCTCCCAGTTTTTATAAATATCCTGTGGGAAGGTTTCACTGCCCATGATTACCCGATTCGGATGCTGTTTCTGCTCTAATGGGTATCTTCCCGAAGCATAATTATAACCCGCTACATCAAGAGCATCTAAAATAGGCGATG
>CAZSGT010000236.1:0-4108 GCA_964606215.1 uncultured Lachnospiraceae bacterium | reverse complement strand
CATTGAAGGCAGATATTGGCGATGATATTCTTTCTGACAATGGCTATACAACGTATTATTACAATGAGGGTGCGGTTCCGGTTGTATATTATTACCTGGAGTTTCGTGATAATGCGGCAGCAAATAAGTTTTTTACCGAGTACTATGATGTGAATGCAAATAAGAAGTCCATGGAGAATCTGGCGGCAACGTTTATCTCCAAGGGCGGAGCTTTCAATGTCAGTGCAAACCTTACATTGAGTAATGTAATCAAGTATGATAACAATAAAGTATCTTCTGTAAATGATGGCAATACCATAGATACCATTGCACAGATGTGCAAGACCGGACGGATGTCTGCCAGAGAGTACAAAGCAAGACAGCTGGTTTTGATTTCCAATCAGAAGTATCAGAAGGTAACAGATAAGACCATTCGTTTTACGGTGGAAAGCGGAAAAGAAAACAAAGGTGAAAGTCCGATTTTCAATACTTTAATAGACGAGGATAACATCATTAAGGATGTGGCGAAACAGGAAAACGTCAGCATTGTTGCACCTGGCTTTGCGGAGGTGAATGGACTTCCAACCAAGATTGTAGATATTCCGTTGAATAAAGAGGCAACTTCTTTCGGAACCATTTATATTGTTCATAACCAGGGAGCCAATACATTTAAAGTAGATTCCACAATCAAAGACGGTATTGTGGTTGCTACCGGAAATGTAGAAGTAAAGGATGATTTTACAGGATTGATTATTTCCGGCGGTGTCATCCGGGTTATTGATGGAGCCGGTACGTTAAATGCAGACTCTCTTATGGTTCAGACTATGTTAAAATATGCGGTGGATGCAGAGAAAGCTGCTGGTGAGGGAGATACGTCTTTCTTTGGCGGTAGTGACGCAGAGTTAGCGAAGTGGAAGACAGCGACAGATCCTTCCGAAGGAGAAGTCAATGGTGAAAAGATGGTTACACCGTATTTCAAGGAATGTGCAGAGAAAGACAGCATTAATTCTATTGATACAGTTAATATTGCAGATTATACGCAGTTTATTAACTGGACAAAGAATAAAGATGAGTAGTTCATGTGCAAAACGCATACATGTGTATGCAGAAATGAGGATGTGTATGAAAAGAAGATTGGATGACAATGGATTTTCATTAGTGGAGTTAATTATTGTTTTTGCGATTATGGCTATTCTCACAGGAAGTGCATTTTCTGTTTTTGGCTATATCAATAACGGTAATGTCAAAAAGTGTTCCCGCTCCATTAATTCCGGGCTGAACGAGACACGGACAGCGAATCTCACCAGAGAGGGGAATTCATACTTATATATTTATAAGTATAATGGTGATATTTATAAACGGATTAGCAAGGCAGATGATTTATCGCTGTCAGGCACGGGGGATAAGCAGCTGGATGATTCAGGCGAGAGGATTGGGAATAAAAGTGTTCATATCATCGGATATTATGATGATGCATCAGGAAAAGAGCAGAAGTTTGACTTTGAGAATGAGTCGGATCCGATGATAAAGATTTCTTTCCGGAAGGGCGATGGTGGATTTTCCAACAGCACTACATTCTATAAAATGATAGAGGTCAAAAAAGATGAAGGTGCAATTAGTTTTGTCCATATGGTAAAGGAAACTGGAAGATTTTTTATAGAGAATTAAGGAGAAGTATATGAACGTAGGCAGTTGTTTGCGAAATAACACAGGGTCAGGTGGTGAAAATATGAGAAATGATAATGCAGGTTTTTCACTTGTGGAATTGATTATTTCTATAGCGATTGAAGCAATCGTATGCTTGGGAATTCTTACATTGATATCCTTTGCAGCGAGAAATTATCAATACACAGAACGAGAATTGAATAACCAGACAGAGGCACAGATTGTGCAGAACCAGGTGGTGGACCGTGTGTTGCAGGCGAACAATGTCACCTTCACAGAGAACACATACGGAAGTGCACTGACGATTTATAAGATTGACCAGATTGGGGAAGACCGATCCGTTGTGACAGAGAAACAGGTAATCTGGTGGCGGAATGATAAGGCAGGCAAAGGTGGAGATACAAATTATACCAATAAGATGTTCTTGTTTAAATCTACCATTGAGGGGGTAGCGCCGCCGGCTTCCGGTCCGGGAAGTGGAGCGGCTGATATGCTGGCTGCACTGGAAGAGGTAAAGAAAAGTTATTATGAGACTGGAAGTGCAACCGATTTGGACAGTTTGATTAGTGACATAAATGATTATATGGATGGAGAAGAAGCAACAACCTGTGAGGCGGCAATAAAAGATGGCCAGGTTACAGACGATATGTATAAAGGAAACTTGTTGTCAGAGGGGGTTGCCCAGTTTAAGGCATCCATTGCAGATGCAAAAGGAAGCACGTTAAAAGATGGGTTAGAGAAGACGGAGAGTATCAAGTTTGTTTTTGGTTTCAAGCACCAGTCAAAGGAATACCAGAATCTGGAAGATACCGTCCGGATTCGAAGCAAGGTGTTTGAGATTCCAGATTAAAGGAGAGTGATAATTGTGAAGAAGCTGATTAGTAGATGTAGTGAGTGGAGTCGAAAGAAAAAGATTCTTCTCTCAGCGTTATTTGCTCTTTGTGTCGTCGGAGCTATTGTGGGGATATCACTTTTCCGTGGATCCCAGGGCGAACAGAAAGTTGAAGCATACGACGAGAATTTTCTCACCGTGGGCAATAACGGCAGTGTCATTAACTATGACAGTACCAATAAGCTGAAAAAAGACAGAGATTATGATTATGGTACTGACGCCAATCCATATATTATATTGGAGATTGTGCCGAATATGGAGCTGGCATGGTACGGATATCTGGTGGCTGGTTGTGAGCCGGTAGATATGGAAGCAATTAAGAAAAATGATCCAGATAGTGGTCCGGGTAGTTTTGGGTATTTTGAGTCTGCCATTGACTATGCTGTACCGATGGATGACAATGGAAATTATCATTCAGCAAACTATACGAAAGATGTTGATTATCCAGATGGAGAAGAGCCTACTGGAACATTTGGTTATCCGAGAGATTTGGGCGAGAAAGTAGGATATCTTACCAATGCAAAGAATAACAGTGGAGATTCTGCAGTTGTCAGTTCAAAACGCTCTTACACTGCGAATAGCAGCGAAGGTAAGTATATAGTAACATTTCGTCCGCAGCAAAGTGGAGATAAAGCCAGTGCGCAGAGATACAGTGTGGCTTCAGAAAAACCGATAACAAACTGGTATGGAGCAGAGTATTATTATTACAAGGATGCCAATGGCAAATATCGGCCGCAGAAGACACCGATTACTGATTCCAATAATGCTTATGAGGTAGTATTTCAGCCGTCGCCCACTGGCGAGTATGTTGTAGACACTGCTATTGATTTTACAAATCAGTGGAATTCGGGTGTATGCAGATATGACCGCACAGAGACAAAATTTGACACGGAAGATGAATCAAAGGGAGATCTCGTTAGTATTATCCACTCTGATAATGGAGAGTATCAGTGGCATCTGGACCCTGATGCAGATTTGAGTAAGGTAAACATAGACTGGGCGTCCTTTAAGAACGGTACAAGTGACAAGTATTATACGACACGTCATTATACACGTTACAGGGTTACGACCTTTGATTACCAGCACTTAAATAAGTTCCTTTTAGAGAGTATTGGATTGGCAAAGGGTACGGATATAAATGGAGACACATATGATATTTCCTTTGCTACCACATGTAAAGAGTTCACAAAACTGACCGATGCACAGAAAAAGCAGTTTGGTTGGAATGGTCAGTCCTTTGATATGAATAAGATTGAGAAGTGTGAAGATACTTCTGCGTATATGTACCGTTATTATCTGTACAAACAGAAACATAATAATATCAAAGTGAAGGTTAAGACGGCTGACGGTGAGAAGGTAATGTCTCTCAAGGAGCGTATCGAGACTTTCAATATTCAGATTAAGACCATCACCAGTGAGGATTTAAATGCAGATTCTCTGAAGGTGAGTGACAAATATGATGGCTGGATTAACAGTGCCGATTACATTTTCATGTCTGACAGTATACCAAATGGCAGACAGGCAGACTGGTTCTATAAGTACAATGTATATGGCATGAAAAAAGCAGATAAT
>CAZSGT010000235.1:0-4112 GCA_964606215.1 uncultured Lachnospiraceae bacterium | reverse complement strand
AAGAAAAATATAAGTACTCCGGATTCACCTTTTCATTTTTCCTACACGCAGCGCACGCTTGATTCGTACATGCAGATATTTTCAATATAGATACTTCACCAATGGTTGCACCATACATAGCTAACAAAACTGTATCTGGCTCATATATCTTTGCTGATGAATTATTCAGGCCTTCTTCACTAATAAAATCGTTAGCCGCATAGATATACTCTTCTTTCAAATCTCCCGTTTTTATCCATGGTATCTCTCCATTATAATATTCCGAATTTTTCTTTGAAGGCGTTCCACCTGAACTTATATCAAATATTTCACCTAACGTTACTATCATGCATATCTTCACCTTTCCAAAATCTCAATTTCCCTCATTTCCCGCACTCACACCAATCAGATAATTAATGAATGCACTGCACGCCACCAGCATAAACTTTGCTTCCTCAAAGGTAGATGCAGGTCCACCTATGTCTCCCGCATGCCGGATTCCGTTGGCATTACTGGTGTAGCCATACAAAACATTAAACGCTGACTTAAGACCAGAGTGTATTACAACACCGTTGTCTTCCAGCTTCTTCAACAATTTACCTAAACTTGCTTCCTTTCCCTGTACGCCTGTCAACTCTTCACAAATCGCTTCCACCGCACTGATACTCTCTTTAATAGAATTTTCATAATCCGGCTTATCCCTGTCCGCCAGCAGCAGATTTGCCTTTGTGATATGTTCCCTGACGGAACGGTATGGATTTGTCAAAGCTCCCTCTATCGCCTGGATTTCCTCCTCGTCACTGATTGGAGATATGTATCCATCAATGAAACGGTAGCCGACATATTCCTGTTTAAACACCTTATTCATGCAGTCATAAATCGTTTGCGAACCAAATTTCTCATAACGATAGCGCACATCACAATGTTCAAGATACGCATCCCAACACCCGGCAATTGACTCCAACAATGTCAGCACCGCATCATACTCATCTTTCATAATCGTCTCATTTAAGTTTTTAAAAAATGCGTCATCATCATAATTTTTTCGTGCATCCACCTGCTGAGAATAAACTTCACCCCATATAAACCGGAAAAACTTTTGTACTGGTTCTTCATTATAATATTTATTCCTATATACATCTCGATACAACCTGCTAACCATATTCACAAACTGCACCCTTGTGCGTTCATCAAAGTCTTTCAACTGAATTTCTGTGTTTTCGGGCTTAATTCCATTCCTATCCGAAAATCCCCCACGCTTACGAACTTTTAACATTGTAACCTCCCTATATATTCAACAATTTCTCCAACGCATCCATCTCTTCGGCAATTTGCATCTCTATTTCCCGCAAATCTGCCATAATCTCCTGTGTAGATGGATATTCCACAGGTACATATTCAATTTCCTTATACTTGTTAATGCTTAAATCATAACCGTTATCTACGATTTCCTGTTTCGGCACAAAAAAGGATTGTTCCGTGCGTTTTCTGCTTTCCTCTTTATTTAGATTTCTAAATCTTTCGATGATATCCGGTATGTCATTCTCATTTACCGGTATGCGTTTATCGTCTAAACTAAATCCATCTGCTGTCATATCGTAAAACCAGACTTTATCCGTTCCACCATACTCTGTCTTCGTAAATATAAGAATTGCCGTCGATACCCCTGCATATGGTTTAAAGACGCCGGAAGGCATGGAAATCACTGCCTGCAGTCTTTGGTTTTCCACAATTTCTTTTCTGACCGCACGATGTGCAGTGGATGCCCCAAAGAGTACTCCATCTGGAACAATACAGGCACACCTTCCTCCTATTTTGAGCATACGCAAAAACAATGAGAGAAAAAGAAGCTCTGTCTTTTTCGTCTTGCATACTTTCCGCAAATCTCCAGATACCAGTTCTGCATCCAGACTTCCCTTAAATGGTGGATTCGCCAGCACCAAAGAATATTTTTCTTTATCCGGATTCTGGTCGGATAAACTATCCCTATATTCAATAAAAGGATTTTCGACTCCATGCGTCATCATATTCATTGCCCCGATGCGAAGCATCGTACGGTCCATATCGTATCCATGGAACATGAAATTCATATAATGTTCCCTTTTCTTCTTATCATAAAAAATCTCTTCCCGATATGTTTCCTTTAAATATTCACCGGACGCCACCAAAAAACCAGATGTGCCGCATGCCGGATCACAAATAGTATCATCTGGAACAGGCTCCATCATCTCCACCATCATGCGGATGATATGCCTCGGAGTCCGAAACTGTCCATTTCTGCCAGATTGGGCAATCTTAGACAATAGATATTCATATACATCTCCCCTCACATCCACCGACTGGCTTTCATCCATCAGTGTGTAAATTTCATCAAGACAATCCACCACTTTCGACAGAAGTAACGGTGTCGGCAGCTTAAAAATCGCATCGTCCATATATTTTGAATAAGCGCTGCCCTTATCGTTGTGTAATGTTTTAATAAACGGAAACACCCATTCCTGCATCACGCTATACATTCTATCTGCCGGATAGTCATGAAACACCGACCATTTTAACTGTGTTCCATCAATACTTCGTTCCCCAATCTTAACTTCCCCTGCAAAAATACTCTGAAACGACAGGCCCAGCATTGCGCTCTCTTTTGCTCTCTTATTATCTGAATCATCCAAATCATGAATAAACATCAGATACGTAATCTGCTCAATTACTTCCAATGGATTCACTAATCCGCCTGCTGCAAAGATATCCCACAACCCGTCAATTTTGTTTCTCAATTCTCCAGTAATCATTTTTCATTCTCCTAAAAATCCACTTAATCTTTCCATGTATACTTTGTATATCTTCCTCCACCGATTTTAACAACCTCGCCGGACTCTATCAAATCTGCCAAAGCCCTTTGCACTGTAATTCCACTTATGTCCGGACACTTTTCAAGTATCTCTTTCTTTGTGATGGTGCCTATATTGTCCTTTATGATTTCTCTGACTCTATCCGGCTTTGACATTCCGTCTTTTTCCAGCAATTTCACTCTGGAAAGGAATTCCCTGTACGCCACAGAAATAATACCCAGCAGATATTTTACAAACGGTTCATAATCATTTTTATCTTCGCTCCAACCAAAAGAACTCTCCTGTAAACAGGAATAATACGATTCTTTCGTCTTCTCAATCAATTTCTCTATACTGATATATTTTCCCACAATATAACCAGCACGATACAACAGTAACAATGTAAGGATACGACTCATCCTACCATTTCCATCATCAAATGGATGAATGCATAAAAAATCCAAAACAAACATTGGAATCAAAATTAATGCATCTACATTCTCTTTTTTCACAACTTTATCATATTCCTCACACAATCGTTCCAGTGCCTCCGGCGTTTCCCATGCAGGCATCGGTCGAAAACGCACAAATGTATTACCATCTGCATCTTTTTCCTCTATCACATTGTCAACCGCCTTATATTTGCCACCTATACCAGAACTCTCAAATTTATATAAATCCCGGTGCAACTGCAGTATTACAGTAGACTTTAACGGAATATACTTATAGTGATCGTGAACAGTATTCAAAACGTCCCGATATCCAGCAATCTCCTGTTCATCTCTTGTCCGGGGCCGCGTTTTATCTTTTACCAGAGCTCGCAGTCTTTCATCCGAAGTATAAATACCCTCAATCTTATTGGACGCTTCTGTGCTCTGAATCTGCGCAATCTCCACCAGTTGTGTCAGCGTATCCTCTTTCGCTTCCACAAATAAAGCCTGCTGCCCCTTATATTCATGAATCTGCGTCAGTAGCAAAACAACTTCCGGAGTAAGCAACTTCTGCCACCTATCATAATAATTCAATTCTTTCATTTCAATATTCTCATTTCATTTCAATTATATCATTTATTCATAAATGATATAATTGAAATATAGCTTATATCGAAATCTTTGTCAAGCATGTTTATTCAAAAATTCTTCTATATCTTTATATAGAAATAAATTGCGCCTACACTGGGCGAACTAAAAAGACCTCCATACCATTGACTGATATAGAGGTCTTCGGGGAGTCATTATTTTACTTTTACTTTGAAGGTAGCTTTCTTCTTGTTGTAAGTCTGTAACTTAACAGTCAAAGTACCCT
>CAZSGT010000234.1:0-4149 GCA_964606215.1 uncultured Lachnospiraceae bacterium | reverse complement strand
TTTTCAAAAAAGAGGGACTGGAATCCTTTCGGAGTGGGAAAATTGCCATTCTTATTATTTTGTTTATCCTGCTGGGGATACTGGGACCTGCCGTCGCCAAGCTGACGCCATGGATGCTGAAAATGATGGAAGATTCCCTTGCGGAAATGGGGCTGATTGTTACAGAGGTGCAGGTAAATGCTTTGAACTCCTGGACCCAGTTTTTCAAAAATATTCCTGTAGGATGTATTGTTTTTGCATGTATATTCAGTGGCATATTTACCAGGGAGTACCAGTCGGGGACGCTGATTCTTATGGTGACAAAAGGGCTTTCCAGATGTAAGGTTGTGCTTGCAAAATTTGCTTTTTTGTTTCTGCATTGGACATTTTGCTATTGGCTTTGTTTTGCAATTACCTACGGATATAATGAGTATTTTTGGGATAATGGCATCGCATCCAACCTGTCCTATGCAGTTGTTTTCTGGTGGCTGTTTGGTGTGTGGATAATCAGCATGATTGTGTTGTTTTCTGTGATTTTTGGCAATAATACAGCAGTGTTGCTGGGGACAGGCGGAATGGTTCTGGCGTCATACATTGCAGGACTTTTTCCGAAGATAAAGGAGTTTATGCCAACAATGCTCATGGATGCCATGCCGCTGCTATCGGGTGTGACAGAGGTTGAGGATTATCGGAACGCTGTGTTTGTGACGGTGATTTTGTGCGTGCTGTTGGTGGGTGTCAGCATTCCGTTTTTTAACAAGAAAAACATATAATAAATTAGGAAAATAAGCAGGTTCTGCTTGACAAAATAGGGAGTTTTGTTTTAATATAACTAAAAATAGAAATTTTTGGAAAATTGTTTGGAGAATCGTGAAAAGTGTCTATAAGAGAGGAGATAGAGACGTGATATTTATATCTATTTGCGATAATAACAGGATGTTCCCTAAACAAATGAAAAAAATTTGACCAGTTCAAGGTGGCACGTAGTGTAGTGCCACCTTAGTTTACGTAAAGATAAAGTGAGCACAGAGATTGAAAATTGAAAATAAAGGAGGTGATGCTGCACAAAGCTGGCGATATGCTACAAAAGATAAAACGATACGATACAGAAGATAATAGATTAAAATGATAAACTACAACAAAGACGAAAAGGAGAGAGCACAATGAAGAAAAAAATACTTACTTTAGTGATGACAGCAATGTTGGTGGTATCTGGTGTATGTGGTATGGAGATGTCCGTTTCCGCAGCAAATACGGAAGATAAACCATATTCCATGGACAGTCGAAACGCAACTGGTACGACTTCCTGGAGAGATAAAAACAACACTACTAAGGTGTATGTGAATCCGCAATCTGGACCGTTGCTGAGCTATCAGGTTCAGGGAAGAAAAGACGGGGGAGCAAAAATGAATTGTTCAAGCTTGGTTCGAATTCCTAATGGAGTACAGGGAAGCATAACGAATTCTGTGAGGGAAAACGGCAAAAATGAGGCAAGACTATATCTTAAGTCAACGGTTTATGCACAGGCTTGGACAAAGGGCGTATGGAGTCCGGATTCCACAAGGAATTATACGATTTATAACTAATAGAATGTCAAAATAGAAAAAGGAGGGGAACCTGCCTGCCACTGGGTTGGCAGGCAGGATATCTCCGCAGGAGTTGATGATGAAAAAAATTATTATGATTATGCTCTTATGTATTTCTGTTGCAGCGGTGATTTTTGCAGTAAATACCATAGAAAATAAAAAGAAGACGCCAGAAGAAAGAAGGCAGCAGACGGAACAGGAAAAGAAAGAACAGAAAAGGGAGCCGGAGGAGAAAATCGAGGAGCAAAGCAAAAAAGTAATACTGTCGGAATCCCGTTCCCTGGAATTTGAGTTTTTGTCCTATGATATGATAGAAGATACTGAAATTGAGAAACAGGAAACCTATAAAGCAGAGTATTTTTATCGGGGGGAGGTTCCCGATGGAGATTATCAGGAGGAAGTCATAGATTATGAAAGGGCAGAGAAAGAGTGCCCGGAATTGCGAGATATTTGGGATGAGGATAGTGCAGATAAGTATACCAATGAAGAAATAGCAGAAATTTATCACAAATATATTGGGGGATACACTAGCATGCAGCATCCCAAGACCAGATATCTGTTTGTGAAATGCCGGATAACGAATCTACGGGATAAAAGCATAGAGGAAACGCTCAGTCTGGAATATGGTATTGTGTCAAAAGATGGAGCCAACCACACATATCATGATGGGGGAATTTATTTTGATAAATCCAACCATATGGAAGGAGAAGACCGGACACATCGTTTCTTTTTCTATGAGTTTGAACCGGGAGAAACGCTGGAGTGTACATTAGGGATGGAAATAAAGCAGAAATATGGGGAAGATGAGGAGTATTATATTGGATTTAAACCGCTCGACTGGGATGAAAATACAGGATGGCCAGACAAGGAGCCGGGCATGGTTAAGGTAACAGAAATTGGAGGATAGTATGGTAAAAAAAGTTTTATTATGGGTGCTTCTCTGTGTCTGTGTTTTCTGGTCATGCCGGATTTACAGCATCAACCGTATCAAGGAGGATGTTCATTATTATACCATGCAGGACACCATAGATTATGATGGTGTTTCTGTTCAGGTCCAGGAGGCACAGTTATGCACGACAGAGGAATTCAGTGGCAGATTTGGGATTTCAATAGATGATCTAAAGGTTATGGAACCTTCGGAGGGAAAGTTTCTTTGCGTCTGTCTGCGTTTTACGAACCACACTGGTGGAGACATTTCATGGGATACCCTTATGGACAATGCCGGTGAAGGATTTGAAACCACAACCTGGTGCAGTGCATGTACACCGGGGGTTGGTGCTTATATGAATGTATTCCACTCGGGGACATTCGAGGCAGGGGCTACGCAGGATATCTGGTTTTCAGCAAATGTGGCAAAACTTTGTTTTAAACCCAAAAACTGGGAACATATTCAGGATTTCCCCTTTTATTATGTTCTGTCCCTGAAACCTGAGAAAATAAAGATAAAATTAGATATTGGGGAGGGTGCATAATGAAAGTAGTGAAGTTTGAATTGAGAAGGGCGTTTCACAGCCGGATGTTTCTAATCAGTTTGTTGATTGGACTAATTATCTGTATTGCGGATTTAATAACCTTTGCGTGTGTATGGAAAACAGGAATCGGGGAAGCGAGTTTGATTCTTGCGTGGATAGGTACCGATGGAAGGTTTGCATATAGTAGTATGTTTTATGTTCTGCTTCCGGTACTGGCATGCCTGCCCTATGGCGGTTCATATTATACAGATATGAGCAGTGGTTACGAAAAGAATATTTGTATAAAGACGTCACGCAGTACCTATATGCTGGCAAAGTCCCTTGCTGTTTTTGCCACGGCCTTTGTCGCCGTGTCATTGCCGTTGTTCATAAACCTGTTTCTTTGTGCCGGGTTATATCCCAACTATGTTCCGGAACCTCTGACATTTTTGGCGGCAGGCATTCAGGACAGTGGGCTTTTTCCCGTGTTATTTTACAGGTATCCTCATGTGTACTGCATGGTATTTATTTTTATTGACGGACTTTTTGGGGGACTTTTGGGGCTTTTGTCACTGTGTGTGTCAAAACTGGTGGAAAGCCATTTTACGGCGGTGGTGTGTCCCTTTGTCCTGTATGTTGTGACAGGAATCGCATTTCAAGGATCGGATGGAATGCATCACTGGTCTCTGATACAGATGTTAAAGCCTGAGCAGATGTATGTTACACTTTCTTACCGCTTTATTGCAATCGGTGTTGGCATATTTGTCGGCAGTGTGGTTGTTCTCTGGAAGCAAACAAAAAGGAGGGATATACTTTGAGTGAAATTGTTGTTGAAAATCTGGTGAAAGATATTAAAGATACGAATATATTAAAGGACATAAATATAACCATGCATTCCGGCTGTATTTATGGACTGCGGGGAAAAAATGGGTGTGGAAAAACCATGTTGATGCGAACCATTTGCGGTCTGATTGTGCCCACCAGTGGTACGGTGGCCATTAATGGAGAAATTCTACATAAAGACATTAGCTTTCCCAGAAGCATTGGCGCTTTAATTGAAAATCCATCCTTTCTTCCTTTTTATACGGGATTTAAGAATCTGCGAATGCTGGCGGATTTGTCGGAGGGCATCA
>CAZSGT010000233.1:0-4157 GCA_964606215.1 uncultured Lachnospiraceae bacterium | reverse complement strand
TAAAATAATATTTCTTTAATAGACAAAGCAGGTCGCAGGACCTGCTTTGTTTTTGACTGCTGTCACGATTCCGTCATATGTTTTGTGTAAAATGAAAAAAAGTACCAGAAATCACTTCATGATTTTTGGTTGAAAGAAACAAAATAAGATGTTATAATGAGTAAAGCATTATGAATAATGTCTCGATTTAAGACGTGAAAAGGAGGAAAATTTATGAGAAAGTCTAAAGTGTTTGTATCTTTAGCTCTTGCAGGAGCCATGATTACAACAAGTGTGTTGGGCTCCGTTGCACCCAAGGCAGAGGCGGCAGTGGCTACAGTGAAGGTTGCTACGGTGCTGGATACCGACTATAAGAATCAGGAGATTTCCAATGGCAATGGTTTGGCAAAGGACGGTTCCGATGCTACATCCAGAATGTACAATCTGTTTTATATGACAGAGGATGGTAAGACAGGGACAAAGGGACCGGGAAATGTCATTCTCAATAAGCTGGGAAATGTAAAGTGTGGAGAGATTTACGGGGTACGTTTTTTCACTAATGCCAATCCAGAGGTGGAGAATGAGGCGAAGTTTACAGGTGTTATCCAGTTTGCCAGCAGTGGACGCGCCATGAGGGATTCTAAGAACGCTGTTATGTATTCTGAGACGCCACAGAGTGATGGAATAAAGTATACCCTGCAGTCTTATTCCAGATTGATTAATTATCTCACTGGAGATATTATATATTTAAATAGCAGCGATGTTGATGGAGTAGAAGGCGGCACAACCATTAAAGCAAAAACAGGAAGTGCTTTGAAGGGTTATAAATATGAGGGCTTTACAGTAGATGCTGACGGTAAATTTGTAAAGAAGCTTTCCCAGGCAGATGTGGAGCAGAAGCTGAAAGAGGGTTACGAAATCGCCAATGATTATTGGACGACTCCGAATTTCTCCACAAAGAAGTTCCCGACATGGACGGATGAAAAGACCAATAAGGTTAGCAAATATGCTGTGTTAATGGGAGATGACGGTTCTCTTACCTATCAGTTCAAGTCCCCGATTGGAGACGATACCAATACAAACTTCCAGGCGAATCTGGTAGTATACAATGCATCCAACCAGCGTGCAGGTATCGGTGTGACCGCAGTACAGCTCCTGGGCAAGGATGGTAAGGTGATTTACACAGATACCCGGATGGGTGATTTGAATAATGTCACTGGAACAAAGTTTACAAAGTCCAGCGCAACTCTTGGTGCTGGAGAAACTGTATATGTACCAGCTGAATTAGTTGCGAAATCATATTCAGAAAAGTATACGAATAATACGAAACCAATTGATGATACCATTAAGTATGTATACAAAACCGGTGCGGGAATTGAGTACAGCGTAGCAGATACTTCCGTAGCAAAAATCGTATATGGTAAAGAGGATGTACAAAAGAAAGTTATAAAAAAGGAATTAAATGCGGATGGCGTCACATACAGTGATGTATGGACCGGGACTTATGAGTTTGTTCGCACCAACTGGCTGCCCAGCGTACAGGGCTTAAAGGCAGGTACTACACAGCTGATTGCCACACCATATACCGTTGGTGTTGATGGAAAGCGTGTATATGCAACAAACAAGGCTGCAAAGATAAATATTTATGTTAAGTCTGCGCCAACATCTGTAAGTGTTTCCAACAAGAAAAAGAGTCTCTATGTAGGCGACACCTTAAAGATGAAGATGAAGATTGCACCAGCTAGTGCAGTATGCTCCAGCTACACATTCTCATCTTCCAGCAAGAAAGTAGCTTCTGTAGCGCCGGACGGTACTATCAAGGCAGTGAAGCCTGGCAAGACCACCATTAAGGTTACGACTTACAATGGCAAGTCAACCAGCTTTAAACTGACGGTAAAGGCGCCAGCCAAGACTTCCTTGAAGAGTGTAAAGGTAAGTGGAAAAAGTTACACTGTAAAATGGAAGAAATCTTCCCTGAAGAGTATTACCGGTTACAAGGTTTCCATATCTTCTACTTCCAAGTTTGCGAAGAAGACTACGAAGACCTTCACCGTAAAGGGCAAGAAGAAAACCAGCAAGAAGTTCAAAATCAGCGCTTCCCTTGCAAAGAAGATTTCAGCGTCTGGCACAGCATATGTACGTATCCAGACCTATACTAAAGTAGGTACAAAGACTTACAACTCTTCTGCAAGTAAAGCAAAGAAAGTTTCCGTGAAATAAAAATGACAGGTAGTTGCAGAGGAGTATTAAGCGAATGTGCGAAGGAATCCGATGCAAAAAATAAGAAGGACGGTTCATCGTTTTATGGTGAACCGTCCTTTGTTCTTATGTTTAGCAGGTTGAAGGTTGGGGACAGACATTTTGCATTGCCTTGCAAAAGAGTCCGTTTACGAATATTCTTCCAGATATTTTTGTCTCCAATAATCATAATCCTTTAAATCCAGAATATCATCATCGTGGATGACCCAGGGCTGTTCCTGTCTGGGAACTACAATTTTATAGCCGGCAAGGCGAAACTCCGCAGACTGGGATACGTCGTAAAAATCCCAGCCCGTAAAGATATCCTCCCGCCAGGGAATATCCTGGGAGGTGGCGATTAAAAGTCCGTCCACAGCTTCCACTTCCCGGTAGGCATCCGGGATGGGATGGGTAAAACGGTTCTCACATTCCTTTGTAATTTCGTTATAATACAGTGCACCGCAGCGTGCCTGGCAGTTCCACATGACGGCGTCCTCCGGCATTTTTACTGCCCCCACCATACCAATCATGCCAATCTGACTGTCAGACTGGAAAATTTTCAGCAAATCTCCCAGAAAATCCGGATGTATAATAAATACGTCCTGATGTAGATAGATTTTATATTTCGCATCCGATTGCTGCATTGCGTACTGATAACCTGCCGTCATGCTTTCTGCACCGGAAATAGTAAGAATATCCACATCATATCCTTCTGGAACATTCAGGGCATTTATATATAAAACACATTCGGACAAAAACAAATCATCGTTATAGCAGATAATAAAACAAATCTTATTTTCATTCAGCACTCTTCGACAACTCCTCTCGTATTCTGGCAAATACCGCTTCCGGATTTCTTGTGGAAAACTGTGTGATAAGCTGCAGGGCACTTATTGAAACCTGCATTTCCCGGCAGTAGCTGTACAGCTCTGGCTGTGCATGGGCAAGTCTGGCAAACTCCTGCCTGCGGATGAGAAATTTCAAAACATGATAGTGGTTTATCAGTGTATCCGGATTGTCGGAAATCGCAAAGGTCTGTGATTCATCAAAGCGGAGTTCATATTTGCGAATCAGGAATAATACGAAAAAAATCATCATTTCTTTATCTGCGGTATGGTTTTTTACATAATCAAAACAATATTCTGCCCCCGTGTCCAAATCTCCTGATACAATACATTCTCGGATAAAGGCGCTGCCCTCTTTGGTTTGCTCCATTTTATATGCCCTCCAATCTCAAGGGACAGTATTTCCCCTGTGTCTGCCTGTAAAACGTATATCATATAAATCTGCACAAAGTATACCACATAAAAACGTGGGATTCAAACGGGATAAAGTTGTGTTTGCCGGTTGTGTTATGTTATGATGCTAGTATAACATGAGAAATTGCTGTGCCAGGAAGTATATGGCAGCGAAGGGAGATTTGCAGAAGGAGAACGACGATGAACATAAAAGAAGTAAAAGCGGAATTGAAACGAATCTTACAGGCGCAGTTTCAGCGGGACGAAAAGGGAGTATACAAAATCCCGGTGGAAAACCGGAGAGTAATCCTGTTAGCCGGACCGGAGGGAATCGGGAAAAAGTCCGTTCTGCAACAGGTTGTGGCAGAGTGCGGTGCAGAGCTTGTCAGCTGTAATATGGCGCACATTACGGAGGAGATGGCGAGGGGAGAGAGCCGGGTGGAGGAAAAGCGTTATGGGGGACGAAGATATACGGTGCTGGATTATACCATGAGTGAGGTGGTGGCGGCGGTTTATGATGCCATGGAAAACACAGATAACCGGCAGGGATGCCTTTTTGTGGAAGACATCAATTTGGCGGACAGGGAGCTGGTGCCCCTGATGTGGCAGCTGGTGCAGGAAAAGAGGATGGGAAAGTATCAGGTTCCCAGGGAGTACAACATTGTTTTGTCTATGAGCGTACCGGCAGTGCACCCGGTTATC
>CAZSGT010000232.1:0-4163 GCA_964606215.1 uncultured Lachnospiraceae bacterium | reverse complement strand
TGGAATAGCAATTGCCTGTAAATATATATCTGCTACAAAAATTGAGATAGGAGGAAAAGGAATGTCAAATCAAGTATTAGAAACAATGAAACAAAGGAGTTCTGCCAGGACATACAGTGATGAAAAGGTGACAAAAGCAGAATTGGATACTATTTTGGAAGCGGGCCTGCAGGGACCAACAGGAATGAACCGACAGGAGATACATTTTACGGTAGTAAGTGGAGATAATCCAATATTAGCAGAGTTGGACGAGGAAAAGAGACGTCTGCGTGGGCAGGAAGAACAGCCACATAATTTTTACTATGAGGCACCGCTGCTTATTTTTCTCAGCGCAGAGGATGACTTTAAATGGAGCAAGGTGGATGCCGGTATCGCAGTTGAGAATATGACGCTGGCAGCAGAAAGTCTTGGGCTTGGAACCTTGATTATCGGCTGTGTGTATGATGCGCTGCATGGGGAGAAAAGTGAGTATTTTTCCCGGGCACTTCAGATACCGGAAGGGTATTCCTTTCAGATTGCCTTAGGGGTAGGACATAAGACAGATAATAAGACGCCCCATGAATATGATTATGAAAAACAGGTGACGGTATTATTATAAATATCAGGAAAGGGAGTGTGAGTATGGATATAAAAAAGTACACTGCCGAAGGGAGGGAAGCTAATCTTTACATGGCGGATTCCAAGGATAAGCCGCTTGTCATATTGAATAATTATTCGGGGGACGGCACTTCTATTCTGAACGTCCTTAAGAAAATGGAGTGTCCCGATTTTAACCTGTTGTGTATTGGGAATCTGAAATGGGAACATGACATGACGCCGTGGTACTGTCCTCCGCTTTTCCCAGAGGATACTCCCTGCACAGGAGGGGCGGATGATTACCTTGGATTGCTTGTTTCAGAGATTCTGCCTGAAGCGAAAAAACTGGTGAAAGGAGTCCCGTCCCATATCAGTCTTGCAGGTTATTCACTCGGGGGTCTTTTTGCGTTGTATGCCTGCTACAATTGTGACGCATTCGAGCGTGTGGCAAGCATGTCTGGCTCCTTGTGGTTTCCTGACTTTAAAGATTATGTCTTTAACCATTCCATGAAGAAAATTCCTGATAAGATATATCTTTCCTTGGGAGATGCGGAAGCAAGAACAAAGAACCCGACATTGAAAACGGTGCAGAATAACACGGAAGAAATTTTGGGGCATTATAAAAATCTTGGGTTTGATGTGGTATGGAAGCTGAATCCCGGCAACCATTTTAAGGATGCGGCTTTACGCAGTGCAAAGGGAATCATGGCAATTCTCTAAAAACAATAACATTGGAGATGCCAACAATGATAAAAATGGTAAAAGGAGATATTACAAAGATTGCAGTCAGTACGGTTGATAAGTTTTTATCTGAAAATCCGAAACAGATAGATATGGTTATGTGGGTGTTGTTTGATGACAAGACAGAAAAAGCATATCAGACCGCGGCTGATTCTTATTTCGCAAATAAAATCAAGTAAATCCATTTCTGGTTGTGTATAATAGATGCAGAACAATTGAAATGAGGTTAAAAGACTGATGTACGAATGGCAGAAGCGAATACAGCAAATGATTGGTGAGATAGACATAAGTATTAAAAATAATAACGATGAAACATTATCTCTAAGAGAGCTTTCTAAAAAGTTCGGGTATTCGGAATTTCATTTTTCAAGAAAATTCAAAGAAATCTCGGGGATGCAATTTAGAGATTATCTGCGGTATCGAAGATTGGCTTTTGCACTAAAAGAGCTTAGAGATACGGAAATGGGAATATTGGACATTGCTTTGAAATATGGGTTTTCTTCACATGAAGCTTTTTCCCGTGCATTTAAGGAAGCTTATGGTATAACGCCCAGTGAATACCGCCAGAATCCAAGACCTGTTGTGCTTCGTACAATAATAAAACCTTTCGACTGTTACTTATCAGGAATTGGGGGCATAGGTATGGAGAAATCAACAGAGGATATAAAAATTTATTTTGTAACCATTCCAAAGCACAAATTTTTGCATATTAAAAATTATGAAAGCATTGGATATTGGGATTTTTGGCAAAAACAAAGTCTTATTCCGGGACAGGATTGTGAAACCATTTGTGGACTGCTGGATAGTATCAAGGGTAAGTTGGCTGATATACCCGAAGGGGAATATATCGTTTTTGAACATGGTCCTTTTGATTATGAAAAGGAAAATTGCGGTGTGGAAGAAAAAATAGAAGAGGCCATGAAAAACTTTGACTATACCGCCGCTGGTTATTGCCTTGATACCACACCCGGCAGAGTGTTTTACTTTTATCACGACCCGGAACGGTTCTGGAAATTTGTCAGACCGGTGCGAAGAGTGTAAACATTTGCGAGGGTGTCATGTATCGTCTATAATGAAACGAAGGAAAAAGAAAGGAGTCCTTCGATGATTTTAGAAACAAAACGATTGATACTGCGTCCGTGGGAGGAAACAGATGCAGAAGAATGTTTTAAATATGCGGGAGACCCCCAGGTGGGTCCCATTGCAGGGTGGCCGGTTCATACCAGTGTGGAAAACAGCCGGCAGATTATCCGGGATGTCTTTTCTGTTTCGGAAACCTTTGCAGTTGTATGGAAAGAGACGAATCTGCCTATTGGCTGCATCGGGTTGAAATTTGGGGAGGCAACGGATTTGACCCAGCGGGACGATGAATGCGAGCTGGGTTACTGGCTGGGTGTACCCTACTGGGGGCGGGGCATTATGCCGGAAGCAGCAGAGGAAATATTGCGCTATGCTTTTGAAAACCTTGAAATGAAGAAAGTCTGGTGTGGCTATTATGACGGCAACCATAAATCCCAGCGTGTTCAGGAGAAATTAGGTTTCCGCTATGAGTGGACTACAGAAAATGTGGAAGTGCCTCTCATGCAAGAATGGCGGACAGGGCATGTGAATGGTCTGAGTAAAGAAGAGTGGGTAAATGGCAAAACAAAGAAAGGGGAATTTTGAAATGAATTTAACAGAGGCAATAAAGGCGCGCCACAGTGTTCGCCAATACAAAAACCAGCCCTTGGATGCAGAAACCATCAAGGCGCTGCAGGAAGAAATCCAAACATGTAATCAGGAAAGCGGGCTGCACATCCAGCTTGTAACCAATGAGCCGAAAGCTTTTGATGGGTTTATGGCACACTATGGAAAGTTTAGCGGGGTAACCAGTTATATTGCCATGATTGGTAAAAAGGGCGGACTTGACGAAGCGTGTGGATATTATGGCGAACGGCTTGTGCTTTTCGCACAGCAGTTAGGGTTGAATACCTGCTGGGTTGGTGCAAGCTATCGAAAGATAAAAACAGCCTTCGAAATTGAAAAGGGCGAAAAACTATATATTGTCATTGCACTGGGATATGGTGAAACACAGGGTAATCCACATAAAACAAAAGCAGTATCTGACGTGGCAAAATTTGAGGAACCCGTGCCGGATTGGTTTAAAAATGGTATGGAAGCAGTGTTGCTTGCGCCCACTGCCTTGAACCAGCAGAAATTTTTCTTTACATTAAATGGAAGGCAAGTATCTGCCAAAGCCGGAGTAGGTTTTTATACAAAAATAGACCTTGGAATCGTAAAGTATCATTTTGAGGCCGGGGCGGGAAAAGATAATTTTGACTGGGCTTCCTGATTGAGTATAGGAGTGCAGATTGAAGTAAGCGATATTTCAGGAGATGAATGTTACGGAGGAGGAGATGGCTTATTTTTAAAGCAATGAGAATGAATACGCCGGAATTTAGCAACCAAACAATAAAAAAATGGTTGGGCGGTTTAGGTGGTTTCCTTTTGATGATAGAGGCATTTTTTTTCTTGATTGACCCGTATATAGCACGGGAACCTACAATTATTGCTCTGTGTTTGTGGCTGTGGTTTGTCCCGCTTCTTTATTTTATTTTTGGTATATGGTGGGGCGGCTATTTGCTGGAACAGGATAGACTTATTTTTAATTTCAGATTTCTACGGCATGAATTACTATATCAGGATATAAAGGGTATTATTATTTCTAATTGGATACCAAGGCGATATGGAGGAATAGAGCGTTGTCCATGGATTACTGTTATGGGAAAACAGAAGGATGATATACTGACGCGCTACATGCGTCATAAAGGAAAGAGAGTATTAATGCGTTCGGATATAGATTTGGA
>CAZSGT010000231.1:0-4182 GCA_964606215.1 uncultured Lachnospiraceae bacterium | reverse complement strand
GGAACATCGAACATCTGAATACCACCAACCAGGGAAGTAATCATAACGTAAACCAAAATTGGCTTTAACAATGGCAGTGTAATCTTGAAGAATACCTGTGTAGATGTCGCACCGTCAACCTCTGCCGCCTCAAACAACGCCGTATCGATACCCATCATACCAGCCATCAAAAGAATCGTCGTGTTACCAAACCACATCAAAAAGTTCATCAAAGCAACCAAGCCACGTGCACTGGTTGTATTTTCAAGGAATTTATACGGCTCCGCTCTGCCAAATGTGTCTATCATAATCTGATTGACTGGTCCTCTATCTGCAAATAATGCAAAGAACAACATCGCAAACGCAGATGCCATAATTAAGTTTGGCATATAAATAACAGTCTTAAAAAAGCCTGACCCTTTCAAACGCAAACGAATGTCTGTAAACCAAGCTGCAAGCAGCAAGGAGACAATAATCTGTGGAATAAATCCCCAAATCCACATTGTAAATGTGTTGACCGCATACTGGGCCATATCACTACCAAAAATTTCTTTAAAATTATCTAAACCTACAAAAACCGGTTCGGTCATTTTTCCAAGCTTCTTGTAATATTCAAAAAAGCTCCAATAAAACGTAGAAAGCAATGGAATCAAATTAAATAATGTATAAACCACGAAAAAAGGAAGGATAAATATAATTCCCCACTTAGCATAGCTTACACCCTTACCAGTTTTGCCAACTGCTGGCTTTGCCATAACGTCACTCCTCCCGAAATAGTAGTCAATTCATTTCATGCCCGCATTTTCATGCGGGCATGAATGAATCACCTTGTCAATCTCGTTTTAAAATTCATTTTAGTGAGAAAGCTCTGAGTATTTCTCCTCTGCAGCCTTGTAGAATTTATCCATAGCCTCATCCTTTGTTACGTTGCCATTGAAGTAATCCTTCATAGCAGCCTGGATACCTTCGTTCAGACCCTGGTCATAAGGAGATGTGTTGCTCATGTCAATCTTCTTAGCAGCCTCTGCAAAGAGTTTGATGTGGTTCTGTCCACCAAGGAATGCAGACTGGAAGTCGCTGTTTGCGATTGCCTCCATAGCCTCGATGTTGTTAGTGTAATCCTGAGTCTCCTGTGTAATCTTTGTCATGATCTCGCCGTTGCAGCAAAGTGCTTTCATGATATCAGCAACTAAAGTCTTGTTGTCTGTACCATTTGCACCACACAACCATGTACCGCCCCAGTAGTAAGCAGCAGGCCCTGGACATGCAGCGTAATCACCGTAGATACCATTTCCAACTTCCTCTTTACCACCATCATCTACAGATGTCTCAAGAGAGTTACCAAGCAATGTGAAGTTGATACCCCATGTAGAGTAGAAGAAACCAAATACTTTACCAGATGGTCCCTGGTCAGAAGCCCACTCTGGTGCCCACAGGGAAGTCTTGTTGTTGTAACCCTTGTCTGTGTACTCTTTTGTCTGCTCAATCCACTGATCGATAGCTGGGTCAACGACAATCTTGTCATCCTTAACCCAAGGACCAGATACATTGTTAGAGAATACACGGTAAGAATCATCATAACCGGAAAGCATCTTGTAACCCTTTGCATTTGCCTTCTCAGCAACTGCATTAAACTTATCCCAATCTGCTAACTCTTCCTGAACTTTGTCAGGATCATCTGTTCCTAATACATCCTTTGCGATAGAACGTCTGTAAGCAAACAATCCCGGTGTAGCCTGCCAAGACACAGCCTTAAGAGCACCACTGTTATCTGTAGCGATGTCCTTTGTATACTGATACATCTGAGAAAGATCATCATCTGTCAGTCCCAATTCCTTAACATCTACAGAAGCGTCGTTGTTTACATACTTCAAAGCGTAGTCTGCCTCGATGAGGAACAAGTCAACCTTGTCATCAGCTGCTGCACTGTCCTGCGCATCTAATGCTGCATCCAATTTATCCTGGTAGTTATTACCCTCGTTCTCGTTCATCGTCCACTTAACAGTAACATCACCAATCTTACCGGTACCGTCTCCGTTATCGGTATAACCTGGCATGTAGGATTTCACTCTGTTCATGAACTCATCATTCCAGATATAGATGTTTAAAACTTTTCCATCATCGCTAAGATTTGCTGTTGATGTTGTAGTTTTGTCATCGCCTTTGTTGTCACTGCCCTTGTTGTCACTGCCCTTGTTAGCGCTATCATCTCCGCCACAAGCACAGAGGGAAACAGCCATAACAACAGACAACGCTAATGCTAAAACTCTTTTTTTCATAATGTTGTTTTCCTCCTTTTAATTAAAAGAACATAATTTGGATAAGAACGTCCCTGTCCAACCCTGACAGTTCCGTGGTCCTGATAGATACCAGGCGATTGGGATACCCTGCATCTGAAACCCTGTATGCACCGCAGGCACCTATGTACCCATATGTAGAAACCCCGGTCTATCGCTACCGAAATCTCTCAACGATGCCATACCGTAACCGCCACTGCCATGTCGGCAAGTTGCACAATAAAACAGTCCCTAACCATCATTCGCATATCCATTATACTTCAATCCATCAAATTAAACAAGTATTTTTTTGATTTTTTTATTTTCCTTATCTATTTTTACCACTTCCAGCCTGTTTTTATTCCACTATCAAGCCGTATATGTGCACATTAGACAGTTTTTTATTTCCGCACCCCATTTTACCCCTGCTAAATATCACAATTATGCGCAACCGCTTGCATATTTTTACCTAAAATATGCACAAATTTTATTCTGTTTTTTGTGCGATTAGCCAAAAACTTTCCAAATTCTATATTGCATTTTTGCCAAAAAACAACTATACTAATATCAGTATTGGTGGATTTGCACCTATAATATAATTAAAACTGCCTGCGGGCATGAAATGGAGGGTATTATGAAATTCGGATTTTTTGATGATGCGAACAAAGAGTATGTGATTACCACACCGAAGACTCCGCTCCCATGGATTAACTACCTTGGAAGCAACAGCTTTTTCTCCCTGCTGTCCAACACCTGTGGTGGATACAGCTTTTATAAGGATGCAAAGCTGCTCCGTCTGACACGGTATCGCTACAACAACATTCCTTCTGATGAAGGAGGACGTTATTTCTATATTAAGGAAGGGGACTCTGTATGGAATCCCGGATGGCAGCCAGTGAAAACAGATTTGGATTCTTACGAGTGCCGTCATGGTATGGGCTACAGCCGGATTACTTCCAGCAAGAACAACTTAAAAGCTTCTCTGCTGGCTTTTGTCCCTGTAAATGATACCTGTGAAGTAAACCAGCTGACTTTCACAAACGAATCTTCAGAGACAAAGACATTCTCTGTATTCTCATATATCGAGTTCTGTTTGTGGAACGCCATGGATGATATGACAAACTTCCAGCGCAACTTAAACATTGGTGAAGCAGAGGTCATCGGTTCCACCATCTATCATAAGACGGAGTACAGAGAACGACGTAACCACTATGCTGTATATTCTGTAAACAGCCCGATTGACGGCTTTGACACCAGCAGAGACGCCTTTCTTGGCGCATACCGCGGCGTTGCCAATCCACAGGTTATTGAAGACGGCAAGTCCACTGGTTCCATTGCCAGCGGCTGGTCTCCTATCGCTTCCCAGCAGATTAACGTAACTTTACAGCCAGGCGAAAGCAAATCCTTCATCTATGTTCTTGGCTACTGCGAGAATCCGGAAGATGAAAAGTATGAGGCACAGGACGTCATCAACAAAAAGCCGGCAAATGAACTGCTTGCCAAGTATCAGACTGATGAGCAGGTAGCGGCTGCATTAAAAGAGCTGAACGATAACTGGGACAACCTGTTATCTAAATTCACCGTAAAATCTTCCGACGAGAAGTTAGACCGCATGGTAAATATCTGGAATCAGTATCAATGTATGGTTACCTTTAACATGTCCCGCTCTGCTTCCTATTATGAGTCTGGTATCGGCCGCGGCATGGGCTTCCGCGATTCCTGCCAGGATTTATTAGGTTTTGTACATCTGATTCCGGATCGTGCAAGAGAGCGTATTATTGATATCGCATCCACACAGTTTGAGGACGGCAGCGCATACCATCAGTATCAGCCGTTGACAAAGAAAGGTAATTCCGATATCGGAAGCGGCTTCAACGACGACCCTATGTGGCTGGTTGCATGTACCTCCGCTTACATCCGTGAGACC
>CAZSGT010000230.1:0-4192 GCA_964606215.1 uncultured Lachnospiraceae bacterium | reverse complement strand
GGGCACAGCAGACACAGACGGCGGTGCAGAGTGTTTCCCACGGCTTCGGAACGCTATGGACAAAAACCGTAGCTTCATCTTCCTTTTATCAGGAGGAGGAGACCACCGCATACAGTGCAACGGGAATTGTGCAGACCGCAGATGGCAGACAGATTTCCTTTGGCGTGCAGGTAGAGATGTCCAGAAGCTTTTGTGAGGAATATGAGGAAATCACCCAGCAGAATTATATTTTTACGGACCCGTTGGTGATTAACTACCGGGGGAATACTGCGAAGATTACAGACCAGAAGTTTTTGTTTGATCTGGACAGCGACGGTCAGGCGGAGGAAATGCATTTCACGGCGGAAGGCAGTGGATTTCTGGCGCTGGATAAGAATGGTGATGGTGTTATTAACGACGGAAACGAGTTGTTTGGCACCAAATCCGGAGACGGATTCCGGGATCTGGCAGCCTATGATTTGGATGGCAATGGCTGGATTGATGAAGCAGACAGTGTATTTGCAGATTTAAAGATTTATACCAAGGATGATAAGGGAAGGGATGTGTTGATTTCTCTGAAGGAAGCCGGTGTGGGCGCCATTTATCTTGGAAATACATCCACGGAATTTTCCATGAAGGACAGTGAAACCAATGAAATGCAGGCGCAGGTGCGAAAAACCGGAGTGTTCTTATTTGAGGACGGCAGGGCAGGTACCATGCAGCATATTGACTTTGCAGTATAAAAGACAGTACAGGTGGCATATATGGAGTTAGAAAGACTGGAATCTACTTTGACAGAGATGATAAAGGAACAGCAGATGAAATTAGGATATGAGAAGGAGACGGTGCGTTTCTATTTTCAGGAAACATCCATGGATGCGTTTCTGGGTCTGCCATATAGTACGGATTGGACCGATGCACAGATATCTTCTCTGCAGGAGAAAATGCGGAAACAGGCGGGCGGTACCCTGGGAGAGCTTGTAATTACCAAAAAGGGAAATCGGTTTTGTGTGACGATTCCTCCCGAGGGAAGCGCATATGTTCATCAGCATGTGAAAGAAAATCCATTCCTGCGGGAGATGATTCAGTTATTTCAGTGCCATCACGTAGAGCTTGCGGAGGTACAGGCATTATTTGAAAGATATGGCGCTTATCGCTGCGAGAAAGCCGATGGTCTGGAGTTTGACTATCTGTTCTACTTTTTAACTCCGGATGTGGACACCTGGTTTTACTGTCTGAAGTTTGACGCAGGACACGCCAGTTATCATCGGTTTACTAAAGAGGATTTGGAGACGGTATTGTAACAGGATTCCGGCATTTTTCTGCCGGGGCAATCCATGCAGAACAAAAGGCATACGCATGTATGCGGAAATGAGGAATGTATGAAAAAGATATCCAGGTATGCAGTATTTTGTCTGCTGGTTTTACTGGCAGTCATGCAGCCGGCAGTGAGCCAGGCAAAAACGTATAAGTCCAAGGACAAGAAATTGTCGGTGACACTCAATGCCAACAATGGTGCAGGATTTCAAGGATGGGGCGAATACTTTGTAAAAGTGAAAAACACATCCGATGAAAAAGTGACGGACTGGAAAGTAACGCTGACAATGAATTCCGGCGTGGAAAATGTTAAGACATGGAGTGGTCTTGGCATTAAAGTCAGTGGCAGTGGAAAAAAGATTACCATTAAACCTGCCAGCGGATACAAGTCAATTGCGGCTGGAAAATCTGTGCTGCCCTCCGGTTCCAAATTTGGTTACGGGGGCACGCCTACGGCAAAAATAAAGTCGGTTTCCATTACGGTAAAAACCAACGGAACATCGGCGGCATCCGAGGGTGCAACCACCATCAATGGCTGTAAGTATAAGATTACTGGTGCCGTAAAGAATCTGGCGGCAAAGGATACCCCGGTGGGAAAACACGGGAAGCTCTCCCTGTCCGGAACCCAGCTGGTAGACAAAAACGGAAAAAAGATGATTCTCCGGGGAGCAAGTACCCACGGAATCCAGTGGTTTCCCCAGTATGTCAATAAAGGCGCTTTTCAGTCCCTCCGGGACGAGTGGGGCGTCAATATGGTGCGTCTGGCTGCCTATGCAAAGGAAGGCGGATATACCGACGGAAATGGGTCGTCTATGGACGCAGTCATTGAAAAGGGAGTAAAGGCGGCAACGGAACTTGGAATGTATGTGATTATTGACTGGCATGTGCTGGCATATAATCCCAATGACACCGTGGACCAGGCGAAGACATTTTTCAAGAAATATGCGCAAAAATATAAGAACTATGACAATGTGATTTTTGAGATTTGCAATGAGCCTACCAACACACCATGGAACAACGGCACCAAGCAGGATATTGAGTCCTATGCTTCCAAGGTGATTCCTGTAATCCGGGACTATACGGATGCGGTGGTAATCTGCGGCACCAACACCTGGTCCCAGGATGTGGACGAGGTAAAGACTTCAGATTTGAAGGGAATCAAAAATGTCATGTATGCGGTGCATTTTTATTCCGGAACCCACGGCCAGAGTCTGCGGGATAAAGTCAGCGTGGCGTTAAAGAACGGTACACCGGTATTTTGTACGGAATTTGGCGTGTGTGACGCTTCCGGCAACGGCGGCTACAATATTTCCGAGGCAAACCGCTGGATTGACTTTTTTGAGAAAAATGGAATCAGCTATTGCTGCTGGAGCCTTTGCAATAAAGCGGAGTCCGCATCCTATTTGAAATCTTCCTGTAATAAGACAAACGGTGGCTGGACCAATGCCAACCTGACCAAGACGGGGGCTTTCGTCATCAATGCTTACCGCTCCCGGATGGAAAAGGAGCTGGGGATTGACACTTCCCTGAAAGCGGCCGTCCCGAAAAAAGGGAAGAAGTTTACGGTAAATGGATATAAATATAAGATTACAAAATCCTCGAAGACAAACGGCACGGTGATGGTTATCGGCAGCACCAACAAAAAGCGAAAGAAAATTGTCATAAAAGATACGGTAACGATTAAAGGATACAAATTCCGTATCACCGCCATAGGAAAGAAAGCCTTTTATAAGTATAAGAAGGCAAAGTCCCTGGAGATAGGAATGTATGTCACATCCATTGGAAAGAAGGCGTTTGGCGGCTGTAAAAAAATAAAACGAGTGGCAGTTAAGAAGAGAGAGTCGCGCCATATCAAAGGAGAAAAATATCTCCCGAAAAATTGATGCTGTGCAACGGATGTATGTTTGTGTGAAAGTAAGCGGTTTCTCCTTGTTGTACCGGTAAAACTGTCGTATTATTTTTTACCGGTAAAGTCTGCTGGTGATATAATGCGGGATATAAGCAGCAGGGAGATGTAGACCAGGCAGTGGAGGATACAGCAGCCGAACAGCAGCACATAGACCGGTACCAGCTGCAGAGGCACCAAAAAGTGATAAAGCTGAAAGATTGCAAATCCGGATATAATTAGAAAAAGTGCAGGTATGGCTACCCATTTTGACGAGTCAAAGGGAGCCTGCAGGCACTTTTTTAGTACCAGATAGTCAAGAAGGGCAATGAGAAGCTGGCTGACCAGCAGGCCAAACAAATACCCGGAGATACCAGTGCGTGGAATGAAAAAGCAGATGCACAGGATGCGCAGGCTGATGCCCATGACGGTATTCCGGAAGGTGAGTAGTGTCTTGCCGAGACCATTGATGATGCTTCCCAGGGTGGTGGACAGATACATAAAAGGGCACAGCCAGGACAATATAACCATAAACTCCCCGGCAGTTTTGTTGTGGAAGAAGATGTTTCCAAAGGCATTTCCGAACAGCATGAACAGGCTGGTGGCAAGCAGTCCGATAAGGAGACTGTACTTTACAGAGGTGGAGACAGCCTTGCAAATCCTGCTGCCATTGCCAGATACGCTTGCTTCTGCCACAGTAGGCAAAAGAAGGACGGCAAGGGAGTTGGTAATGGTGGAGGGAAACAGGATGAAGGACATGCTCATACCGGTCAGTATGCCGTAAAGACTAAGGGAGTCCCCGGCACTCATGCCGTATTTTCGCAGCATGGCAGGTATCAATATGGACTCTGCGCTGGCGAGCAAAGCGGTTACCAGTTTTGTGCCCGTCAGGGGTGCCGCCATGCGAAGTAATTTTTTGCGGTAAGATTTTGGATGAGAATGTCTGGACGGCGGGATGTCCAGTTCTTTTTCTGAAGCTATTCTGCCTTTTTGCATCCAGGATCTTTTTTC
>CAZSGT010000229.1:0-4199 GCA_964606215.1 uncultured Lachnospiraceae bacterium | reverse complement strand
ACCGGAGAATAGCAAGTGGGGAGTCCTTTCATTTCGATTTTAGATTTCGTGAGCTGGAGAGTCCCCGGCCACCCACACCTTTTTATTTATAACCATATTGCACCTGCCTGCGCTTACGATATCCTACAAATTCCAACATGTTCCCCACCGGCAGGGAAAGGGATTTCTGGGGCAGACTGTACCCAATGGATATCTTTGAACACAAGATGCCATCTTTTAGGATATACGTTGAATCGTACCTGCACCTGATATTCTCCTGTATCAAGTCCAATGCCCGGTAACACAGCGTATCCGTCTTCATTGTTGCCATGAAAAAACATATCATTTCCTCATATGTAAATCCGGCGGACAGTCCTTTCTCCTTTTGGGGATATGATTTTGCTTTTTTCTGGATTAACTTACTGCTGCATGTAAATAATTCTTCATACGTCATGTGAAATGACTTTGCGTTTTTTGTCATGGGTACCCTGCGCCCCTGCAATAATGCCGCTGTATCCACCAGACTTTCCTCGTAGGCAAGACATAAAAGTATCATATACTCCCCGGCTTTTACCAGTGCAGGCAGGCCACACAGGCCTAGCACTGCCGTTGCAGTTGCCTTCGCTTTTGCCCGGATTTTCTTATTTTTTAATAAATAAACTAAGTTTAACGGTGTCCGCAAACCACTTATCATGTTTACCGTACTTGTAAGATTATCCATATCCCCGGATTTGCCGCAGAGTATATATTCGGTTTCATACTGCATGGCAGTTTCTTTATCAGAAGCAGCCTCCACATAGGAACCAAAATGTGTCCGTATGTACTGGGAAATCATCACCTTTTCCATAAGCCCCTGTGCCAGCCCATTTTTGTTTTCCTGCACTTTTTTACTGTAAGCATCCAGCTGATTTATCACTCCATCATCTGCTTCATCCATCTCCGATTTTTTCAGTGAAGTACCATAATCTTTTTTCTGCCAGCTGTTCTCCTTCTTCTTTCCAGCACTGACTGTATCATCGAGAACAAGCTTGTCCCTGGATAATCCTTTGGTATCTCCTACAACCAGCTGCAACAGGCTGTTTTCCAATAACGATTTTAAACTGTCTAAGGGATTATCTTCCTCTGTCCCGAGTCCGCTATAATCAAAGCTAAGTGCCTGCACATTCCACTTTTTCAAACCATCCTTCGCTGAAAGATAGGATATGAGAAACTTCTCATAATCTGCATCCGATGCGGTTATATTATCGCAAGCTTCCACCGCCGTGTTCCATGCAGATAATATTTGTTCCAAGGATATCAACGCTTTTTCCATTCCCGTCAGTTTCAACCTTTTTTTGTCGGAAGACGTCATCTTACTCAGTGTGTCCTGTGCCGCAGCAATTCCCTCTAAAGCATTTTTCACAGCGTCTGCTCCTGCCCGCATTTTCTTTTGGATTGCCTTCTTCTCTTTTTTAATATTTGCCGTCCCTCCGTTATCTGCCAGGAGGCTTTCCACGGAATTTATTTTTTTCTCCAAATCCGCCAGGTCACCGCCGGCAAAATAACATTCCTTCTCTACATCTTCCAGAATTTCCGCAGAAGTAATAGAAAGCTTCGCATCTTCTTTCTTTGCTGGAACAAACTGTTTCACAAAAGGTGTTTTTATGGTGTATGTATCTTCTTTCACCTTTACTCCATCCACCGCTTCCATCAACGCAAGAAGCTCTTCCTTTAATTCCTCATCTTCATCGGTATCCAGCCCCTCGCTGACTTCCTTCGCCTGCCTGCTGCTGTCTTCCAATATCCCGGCACTGTTGGCAATATTGTTATAAAGCTGTTTCACTTCATCGTATTTCACGCTCTCCATCATCTGTTTTTTCATTGCTTCCACACCATCCTGCAAAGCGTTTTTTTGTTCTTCTACTATCAAATCTTCCACAGAAATCTTATACAAAAAACTTTCCTGCAAATCTTCTTCCAAATATTTCTTCATCTCATCTTCCACAGTTCCTCTGGGTAAATATTTTTCATGTAACAGAAAAATCCCATAGTCCTCAAAAAGTTCTCTGGCATACCCAGTATATACTGCCTCCAACGCACTTTGCCCGACGCCTGTCACAATCATGGATGCGCTCTGCAGCCTTGCCGCTTCCAGAACAGTGCCCACAACCGATAAAATAATAATAAATACCAATGTGAAAACGACGGTAACGCTTCCCTCTCTTTTTCTACTTAACATTGATGTTTATTCCTTTATTGATAGTTTCGGAGTCAGAGCTGATTTTGGAAAATGCATTTTCCACAATACTGGTAATCTGCTTCCGGAATACAATCACCAATGCTACCAGCACCACAAGAATTAATATAATTTCCACAACACCGATTCCTTCTTCTTCCGTCAAATACATCTTTATTTTATTCTTCATAGCAAATTCCTTTCCTGCGCTGTTTATGCGCTAAATACATTGTCTTGTGTCAAAAAATATCCCTCCTGCTAAAAACTCATAAATGCGGGAACTAATATAATAATAAATACAGTTACCAACATTAACATCATAGGAATCAGCAGTTTTGTTCCTGCCTGCTCTCCCAGACGTTTTGCCGCCTCCTTCCTCTCTGCCAGCGCATTGATGCGCTCATTTTCCAATAAGGACAGCAGCTGCCTTGAACCCTTTCTAAGATTTTGGCTTATCAAACCAGAAAACTTCATATAAGAAAGCAACTGAGTCCTCTTACCAAAATTTTCCACTGCTTTTGCCTCGGTAACACCATTTTCCATTTCCTGTACTGTCACCGCCAATTCCTCATACACATACCTCTTTGCCGTATTCGAAGCCTGGTACTCCTCCACCATCTTGCGAAAGCTTCCCTGTAATGTCAGACCCGCTCCCAAGAGTAAGGCACAACGGCTGAGTACATCCGGATAATCCATCTGCATCTGCTGCCTCCTCTTATCCACGGCGTCTTTTAATTTTTGTCCCATCACGAAATAGCAGATGGCTGCCGCCAGTCCACCCAACAGCAACAACTTCGGTGCATTTTTTTCCGGTGCTGCCTCCATATACTCCACAGTGAAATTTCCAACACTGGTGGGAAGTACAACCTGGCTGGCTGTACTGCTTTCTTCTATGACTTGCTGCAGCTTATTTTTCAAATCCAGAAATCCCTGGACTCCATCCGAACCATCGGGAGGCAGAACTGTAACAGGATATTCCACTTTTTCAACAAGCTCGTCCCACTCCAGGGTTCCATAAAGGATAGTTTCCATGCTTTCAGTCATTCCCGTCCGCTGCAAAGTGCCATCCTCCAAAATGCAATCGTCCTCACAGCTCCACCGTATTTGAATGGGTGTGCCCTCCACAGTCTCCGGCAGTGTAAGGGGCAGGGAAATCTCCTTCGCCGAAGAATTCTCTCCCAAATACACATCGTCAATATACGCCTTGGCTTCCTTCAGGAATTTTTCTTTTTCCTCTGTGGTATATTCTCTTGCAGGAATTACCATGGAAATTTCATCCTCCACCAAAACGCCGTCTCCTGTCATGCGCACAGACAAGTCCGCCTGCAAATTTCCTTCCCCATAGGAAGGCTTTTGTATCCGGGGAGCGCCTCCCATCAGCACTTCCTCACCTTTCGAGCAAACATCCGCACAAACTGCCAGAATACACATGCAAAGAACAAGCACACCTACAGTAGTAATACGTTTCGTCCGAAAAATAATTTCTTCCCTTTTTACATCCTCTCCCACATATAATTGTTTTAACTGTTCCTGGTAATTCTGTGTGTTGCTTATGGGAAACCTTGATATCACATTCCAGACAAAGGGATACAACGCCCGGAACGGATGCCCCCTTTTATCCAGTCCATGAAAAATCCCCTCTTTTCCCTCTCCATCCTCTTGTTTCATTTCTGTATCTTTCCACCTTTCTTCTCTTCAGCTTCTTGCTTCATACAGATATACCTTCATCTTTTTCCCTCAGACAGGTATATTCAGTATCTTCTCTCCTATATAAAATGCCAGACCATAAATCCCCAGTCCCACTGACATGACGATACGCCCCATTGCCGTAGTGTACATAGGATCCAAAAACCCAGGAGAACCAATCCACATATATAAAATCATTCCTATGGGTATTACATTCATCACTCTGGATTCCAGCTGCTTTGCCGTAATCATGGTCTGAATCTCTCTTTTCACCTCCACTTTGTCACTAATGTTATGTACCGTAGAGCGAATCACTTCA
>CAZSGT010000228.1:0-4202 GCA_964606215.1 uncultured Lachnospiraceae bacterium | reverse complement strand
TAAAAAAGCGCAAACTACCCCTATAGCTTTTTTCAAGCCTTTTTGACTTCATATATGATTAAGCGGGTTGCCCTGCGGCACGATCTTCCCAGCCTAATGCTTTTAGCTTTTTCAGGTACGCTTTAATCTTGCGTTCCTTGTTGAACTGATTATAGTAATCAGCACCGAGATCCTTGAAAACGACGCCATCCTTCAGGATATGGTATATTGCGACCAGCATGGAATGTGCAACGGCGACATAGGCACGCTTTTTCCCACGGTGTGCACTGATCCTCATAAACTGTGCATAGAAATAGGATTTCTTGTTCTTCACTGCTGCATGTGCGCAGTTGACCAGCGTCTCCCGCAGAAGGGCATTTCCCTTACGGGTTTTCCCGGATTTTCGCTTCTTGGCACTTTCATTGTCACCGGGACACAGCCCCGCCCATGAAGCAATGTGTGCGTCATCCGGAAAACGCCCCATGTCTGTCCCTATGACGGAAATGACCGCCTGTGCACTGGTGTTGCCTATGCCGGTGACCTTCTGGATTGCTGCGGAAGCCCGCTTTTCCTCCGGCTTCATGAAACTGTCAATGTCATCATCCAGTTCCTTGATATGGTTGTTAAGCTCATCGAGATGTCTCAGCAGCGTACGCATCATTTTCCGCTGCAGTGGGGACATGACGCCATTCAGGTCATCGATGATCTGTTCCTTTGTCGCCTTGAGATTGTGGGCAATTATCTTCTTGCCGTACATTTCATCATATTTGGCATCATCAAAGGATCCCCCGGTAAGGATGTACTCCAGGATACTTCTGGCGCTTTTTCCGTTGATGTCAGATACCGTGCCGGAAAGCTTGATATTCGCACCCTCCAGCATTTTCTGGAGACGGTTGAGTTCCCTGGTGCGCTCCCCCACCAAACTTTTGCGGTAACGGACAAGCTCCCTGAGTTCCCTCTGGTCCTTATCCGGGATGTAGCTGGCCTGGAGCAGGCCGTGCTGGAGCAGGTCCGCAATCCACTCTGCATCCTTGGCGTCTGTTTTGCGTCCTGGTACAGCCTTCATGTGACGTGCATTTACAACCATGGCTTTCAGACCGGAAGACTCAAGGATGTTATAAAGAGGCTTCCAATAAGAAGCTGTGCTTTCCATGGCGGCCATTTCACAGCCGCCGCTGCCCAACCAGTCGGCAAGCTTAAGAAGCTCCCTGGTTGTTGCACCAAACTCCCGTACTTCCTGCTTTCTGCCGCATCTAAAGCAGGCCACGATGAGTTTTTTGTGAACATCAATACCACAACATTTGTCGTAAACTTTTTCCATAGTGACACCTCCTGGAAGAATTTACGGCATGGCCTCCTGTCTCTTATCATTTTACTGTACGTCCTTTTGCTGCACAAACAGCTGGACAGATGGTGGTGCAAATGAGGAGGCCCAAAATCAGTTTAGTTAGCGGGCTACAGGCCCAAAATAACATCGATTTTTGCCGTTACCTAAAGTATACGGCAGAAAAACAGTAACTGTAAACCCCGGCTTGCCCAAAAGGTTTCATTTATGGTGGTGTCAAGTGTGCGAGACATGGGAGTTTAGTTAATTTTTACTTTTTCCAATTTCATTATCTCTATCCAATTCAGCCGGAAGCTGCACCTGTCCTTCGGATAGATCACCAGATTCACTTTTTTCCGGTTAATATCCTTCATGTTGTAAACCTGGTCCGCCCTCATATCGATAGCCGTAATCCCAGTCATACCATTCTCCCTGAAGAAAATAGGCTCTCCTTTCGGTGACTCTCTCCTCTGTGACCGGCGCCACCAGAATTTCCCTTCCAAACATGTATTCGTATCTTATATTCACAACATTAGCATCATCCGGATAGCCAAAAAACAGTTGACATTTCAAGTTGAGAGAAACCGAAAAGACTTAAAGTCGAAACAGCTTCCTGGCATAAACATAAAGGAGACTCTGCCCCTGCCGGATATCCCCTCTACCGGGAAAACCCTTGGCAGATACTCCTTTGAGCCTTCAAATTCCAGAATCAGGCGCTTGCTCGCCGCTCCCTCGAATACCATGTGGATGATGCCCTGGGGCTGCCTTGATCTGCCGATAATTTCCAGCGCCTCAGGTGTCTGCTCCCCAAAATCAAATTCTCCAAATTCAATCAGTACATTGTTGCCAATCCCTGTCACCGCATCTTCCTCCACCGTATACTGGTCCCCATACAGCCTTTCATGTTCAGTGGCGCTTACTTCCAGGAAATCCCGCTTTCTTTTCTCAAAAACAAAGCCCTGAATGTCGAAGCCGTCCCCGGATTCCAGAACGATAGTGTGCATCCCCTTCAATATCTGGGTCAGGCGGTATGTCTCAGGAATGTAAGTAAGCCATTCCGCCTTCTTGTGATAGACAAAATCACCCACCAAATGACCGCCCTGACCCGGAATCCCATCATAAACCCGGATTTTCACCGCATGGCTGCAGTTGGCAAAAATAGGCAGTGTAATCTGGTCGCTTCCATTCTCCCCGAAATCTACCCGCTCGAACCCGAACCAGCTGCTTTCATAGGCGAAAGAAGCTCCGTGCTTGATTCCATTTCCCACATTTCCGCTTGAAACCGTGAAAAGTCCTCCCAGAACCATCTGATAAGGGTCAAATACAGCCGCTCCCACACCTTCCCCACACAGCCTGATTTGAGAGATGATGTGGTATCTGTCCGTGCCATTTTTACACAGCGCCCGAAGATAAAATTCCCCATCCCCCAGACAATGCACTCGAACACTTCCTCTCTCCGAAGCCTCGATCTGCGCCAGGTTGGACCGGATTCCCAAAGCTGTGATCATGCGGTATTCAATCTCATCCCGGTAGGCTGCGTCTGCGGGGAAAACCACCGTCTGAAAAGAAATCTCCTTTCGCTCTCCGGTAAATACTTTGCTCTCACCGTACAAAGCAATCTTCCTCACAGGAATGTCACATTCTGCTTCACGGCAGTCCAAAGGACAGGCCTTGTTCTCCCAGGTGGCAGAAATGCCTTCCACGTTCCGCCCTGCCTCCGGTTCAAACGCCCGCAGACGAAGCTCCTCATCCGGCAGTCCGAAGGAAGCGACTTTCACCACCGCTTCCCCGCCCTGCTTTTTCGCCCCACTGATGGCCAACAACTTCCCGGAGAACAGCCTGCGGGAAGTCCGCTTATACTGCTCATAGTCGGTAGAATCGCCGTTATCCAGCCCTACGAGCCTGCCTGCGCCGCTTCCCTCCACGAACACCCGGTTGTTAGCATTGGCAACGAATTCCCCTGCGGCATCATAAGCCGAAATCTCCACAAACACAAGATCCTGGCCGTCCGCGGCAAGGTCGGTTTTATCCGCAGCCAGCTTCAGGCGGACCGTGTCCTGGAAGCTGCGCTTCACATCCTTGGCAATCTCTTTCCCCCATTCATCATAGGCCAGTGCCATAAGCTCCCCTTTCCGGTAGGGCAGCTTCGCGTCAAGCAGCAGCTCCCTGCCCTGATCCTGCCAGAGCTTCTTCCTTGCGATAGATTTTCCCTGGAAGAACAGTTCCACCTCCGGCGCATTAGAAGTCACGCGGATATCAATCTCCTCTCCCTCCGTGAAATCCCAGTAAGGGAAAATATGCACGAAGGGCGCCGTTTTGTAATCCGTCCAACCCGCACGGAACACATAGGCGCTGTCCTTTGGAAACCCCGCCGTGTCAAACTGTCCGAAATAGCTGTTTTTGGTGGTATAAGGGGTGGGTTCGCCAATGTAATCAAATCCCGTCCAGATAAATTGTCCTGCGCTGAAGGGCGTATCTCTGTCCGCCTTCACACAGCTTTCCGTATTCTTTGCCCCCCAGCCGGTGGTGCAGTTCCCCAGACTGGAGCACTGTTCATCGTCGTCAGCTAACGTAGCCTGGGAAAGAGGAAAATGATAAATTCCCCGGCTTTGCAGCACAGAAGCCGTCTCACTCCCATAAATCACCCAGTCCGGATGCTTTTCGTGATGCTCCCGGTACAGGTATTCCGCATAATTGTAGCCCACCAGCTTCACAATGTCGGCACATTTCCCGGCATTCTCTCCCTGCATGTAATTGGAGCCTATGGTGACTGCCCCATTCTCCCTGGGATCATGCTGCCGCACCAGGGAATAAAGCAGGGACGCAATCTCCTGCCCGCGCTCCCCTGCCTGGGTGTCATAGATTTCGTTTCCGATGCTCCACCCGATGAGAGAGGGAT
>CAZSGT010000227.1:0-4214 GCA_964606215.1 uncultured Lachnospiraceae bacterium | reverse complement strand
ATATATCCAAGATATTCGGTTTCGTTTATTTTAATATATTCATCTCCTGTTTTTTTATAAATGCATACGGTACCTTTTTCTGTATTATCAGCTAGCAGCCATCCATCCCTGCCGCATACAGAATGGGGATGATTCAAATTATTATCCAGCGTCATCCATTTCTCAATGGGCAATCGTACATCTGCAGAATATAAAACTCTGTTATGCCAGCAATCGACAATAAAATAAATGTTATCCACGACAGCTAACATGGTAGGAGTATATAAACGGCTTTCTGCTTTTCTGCCAAATGTCTCGACTTCTTGTAAAAACTTTTTTTCATCTTCTATTTCGAGAATGTCACTTCCGCATAGCATGATAAGTTTTTCAACGGTCAGAAAATTTTTATTATTCATGTTTTCTCTTATGGAATTTTGTATATAAGATTTTAAAACCATACTTCCGCTGTCACTTAAAATGTTCTTTTCAGAGTCCAAATTATAAATGGTAATAAGTGCATTTATTAGTAAATGGTATTCATTTCTCGTAGTAAAAATATATTTTAGCATTGCCCATACAGATACTTCATTACGTAAATATGCAATAAGATGACCCGGCAGACTTTGTTTTGCCAGCACTAATTCCAATATTTTTACAATATTTAAATATTTCATCACGGCTGACTCCACATTGTACACGTTTGCCCAGATATTTCCATCCCCATATTTTCGTTCCAGCTGCCAAATTGCCAGCACACGATTTAACACATCCGCAACCTCATCCTTGTTCTGTTCTTCCTGAAGATAAGAATATAGGTCATCAAACTGCCTGTTTACTATGAATTGATTAAGAGTGTTCAGTTTGTCCATGTATCTTACGCTCCTCTCTTTGTATATTTTGCAGGCTTTCCTCTTTCTTAAGCTGGTATCTGCACAATTTTTTCATTCATTGAGTGTAACATATCCCACTTTTCTTTTCAAGACTGGTATACTGCTGGCAGACTTGGGTGGTTGACATTTTTTGAGAATCATAGTATCATAAGTTAAGACCGAGTAAAATACTCGGAATTGAAATGGTCGGAATTAAAATAGTAGGGATTGGATGCGGCAACAGATGAGTCCCGGCACGGGGAATCTGCGTGCCTGGAACGAAGTGGTCTATGCGCAAATGATAGCAGGAAATGAGGAAGTTTATGAGAATTTCTACAAAAGGAAGATACGGTCTGCGGGCGGTATTGGATATTGCCATGCATGCAGACAGCGAGGCGGTGGCATTAAGCAGTATTGCAGCCAGACAGAACATTTCTATCAGTTATCTGGAACAGTTGATTTCCAAGTTAAAAAAGGCAGGAATCGTCAACAGTATACGAGGCTCCCAGGGGGGATATGTGCTTGCCAGACCTGCCGAAGAGATTTCCGTTGGGGATATCCTGCGCTGCCTGGAGGGCAATTTAAACCCGGTGGAGTGCTCGGAAATTCTCGGAGGAAGCTGTGCGGGCTCGGATGTCTGTGTCACGAAATTCGTGTGGAAACGTATAAGTGATAGTATAAATCAGGCGGTTGACGGATTGATGCTGTCGGAGCTGGTGGCAGAAGGACAGCAGCTATCTGCGAAAGAGGAGATTTCGTCAGACGGAACAACATGTACAGTCTGAAATTGTAATATTTAACAGACACCGTAATATCATAGATTTATAGAAAGAATTGATGTGCCAGAAGATGACCGGGAAGAACCGGCAAGGCATAGGAAGGATGAGTAAAGGATGGAAAAAAAGTTAATTTATTTGGATAATGCGGCGACCACACCGGCAAGACCGGAGGTGGTGGAGGCAATGCTTCCGTATTTTACAGAAAAATTCGGCAACCCGTCTGCAGTGTATGACTTTGCTTCAGAAAATAAACAGGTAATTACAGATGTGAGAGACCGCATTGCAGCCTCGCTGGGAGGGGAGTCCCAGGATGTTTATTTTACTGCGGGAGGTTCCGAGGCAGACAACTGGGCATTAAAAGCTGCCGCAGAGGCATATCAGGACAAGGGAAAGCATATGATTACTTCAAAGATTGAGCATCATGCAATCCTGCACACCTGTCAGTATCTGGAGACGAGAGGGTTTGAAATCACATACATTGATGTGGACGAGGACGGAATTGTGGATCTGGATGCTCTGGAAAAAGCTATCCGCCCGGATACGATTCTGATTAGCATTATGTTTGCCAATAACGAGATTGGCACGGTGCAGCCCATTGCTGAAATTGGACGCATTGCGAAAGAACACGATGTAATTTTCCACACAGATGCCGTGCAGGCGTATGGACATGTACCGATTAATGTAAATGAATTGAACATTGATATGCTCAGTGCCAGCGGCCATAAGCTGAACGGTCCAAAGGGAATTGGATTTTTATATATCCGTAAGGGTTTGAAACTGCGTTCCTTTATCCACGGCGGCGCCCAGGAGCGCAAACGTCGTGCCGGTACGGAGAATGTAACTGGAATCGTAGGACTTGGCAAGGCGGTGGAGATTGCCTTTGATTCCATGGAGGAGCGGACGGCGAAAGAGATAGAAATGCGTGATTACCTGATTCAAAAGGTGATGGCAGAGATTCCCTATACAAGATTAAACGGGCACCGTACCATGCGCCTGCCGAATAATGTAAATTTCAGTTTTCAGTTTATAGAGGGAGAGTCTCTTCTGATTATGCTGGATATGAAGGGAATCTGTGCGAGCAGCGGTTCTGCATGTACATCCGGTTCCCTGGACCCATCTCATGTACTGCTGGCGATTGGTCTGCCTCATGAGATTGCCCACGGTTCCCTGCGGTTGACTCTTGGTGATAATAATACCATGGAAGAGATGGATTATGTCATAGATGCCTTAAAGGAGATTGTAAACCGTTTGCGTTCCATGTCCCCGCTGTATGAGGATTTTATACGCAAACAAAAAGCTGATAAATAAGTTTCGTTCCATAAGGAGGAATACTATGTATAGTGAAAAAGTAATGGACCATTTCCAGAATCCCAGAAATGTGGGGGAGATTGAAAATGCCAGCGGTGTAGGAACCGTAGGTAATGCCAAGTGCGGTGACATCATGCGTATCTATCTGGATATCGATGAAAACCAGATTATCCGTGACTGCAAATTCAAAACCTTTGGCTGCGGTGCGGCGGTTGCCACCAGCAGCATGGCAACGGAGCTGGTTATGGGAAAGACCATCCAGGAGGCCATGGAGGTTACCAATAAGGCAGTGATGGAGGCATTGGACGGACTGCCGCCGGTGAAAGTCCACTGTTCCTTGCTGGCAGAGGAAGCCATACATGCGGCGTTGTGGGACTATGCGGAGAAACACGGTATCAAGATTGAGGGATTGTCCAAGCCCAAAAGCGACATCCATGAGGACGAGGAAGAAGAGGAATACTAATGTGAAAAAACAAGTTTTTTCACAGGCGAGATTTGTGTCTACGCGTTGCTTGACACAAACTCATTATGCGCAATAAGCAGCGCGGAAATGAGGAATTAAAATGCCGGGTAAGAAAACTGTCGTGGTGGGAATGTCTGGTGGAGTGGACTCCTCCGTTGCGGCATATCTGTTAAAGGAACAGGGGTACGATGTCATCGGGGTAACCATGCAAATCTGGCAGGACGAAGAGCCACAGATTCAGTCGGAGCAGGGCGGATGCTGTGGTCTTAGTGCGGTGGAGGATGCAAAGCGGGTGGCGTCCTCCTTAGGGATTCCCCACTATGTTATGAACTTTAAAAATTGTTTTAAGGAACAGGTTATCGATTACTTTATAGGTGAGTACCTTGCCGGGCGGACGCCCAATCCCTGTATTGCCTGTAACCGCTATGTGAAATGGGAAGCGCTTTTAAAGCGCAGCCTGGACATTGGTGCCGATTACATAGCCACCGGGCATTATGCGAGGATAGACCATCTGGAAAATGGCAGGTATGCAGTCCGAAACTGCGTGACAGCAGAAAAAGACCAGACCTATGCCCTCTATAACCTCACCCAGGACCAGCTTTCCAGAACCCTGATGCCGGTGGGGGACTACACCAAGGACGAAATCCGTCAGATTGCAAAGAAAATTGGTCTTGCAGTGGCAGACAAGCCGGATAGTCAGGATATTTGTTTTGTGCCGGATGGAGATTACGCAGGTTTCATTGAAAGAAACTGTGAACAGGTGCCGCCGCCGGGAAATTTTGTGGATGCGGACGGGGTGGTTCTGGGCAGACATAA
>CAZSGT010000226.1:0-4221 GCA_964606215.1 uncultured Lachnospiraceae bacterium | reverse complement strand
TTCTAAGGTCAATCTCAGGATAACAGTTGCCCAATAATTCAGGGAGAGAAGAAAGAATACAAAAGCACTGTTCAATGGCCGTGGGATATTTAGCTTCTGGTGCACGGGAATATTCTGGAAAAATAATCAGTGAATCCGTTCGAGCGGCAAGTTCTCTGACAAGTTTTTCATGAGTATGGAAGCTGCCAAATACCCAGCCTGCACCATGAATATAAAAAATCACATTTTGGATGGGTTTTTCTGTTTGAGGCGCAACAAAATAAACAGGAATAGTCCCCCATTCGCCGGTGTCAATCTGACGGACACAGATATTTGCAGGATATTTGTAAACCGGAGTGCTTTGGGCATCTTCCAGTCTTTGACGTCCTTCTTCAGGTGGTATCTGAAAAATCAATGGAGGTATGGAATTTTGATTACATACCTCTTCAGCAGCAGGCTCCAATACAACACATCGCTTCATAAAGACTCCATTTCTGCAAAGAAAATTGTGTTTTTCTTTGCAATTGTTTTTGCTTAATTGTCCTTATTAAGTTATGCGATAAAGGTATGAGAAGTTACAAATAGTTTCTTATTTCATAGCATGCACATATTCTTCCTTAATCCGCTGCAGGATGTTATCCCAGGACAGACCGGCATTGGAAATTAAACTACTGTACGGAGCAGCATGAGGATAATAATCTTCCACACCGATACGAAGTAGTTCCGGTGGAACGGAAAGTCCGGAAATCTCCTCTGCAACCACTCCTCCCAGACCGCCAATCACACTGTGCTCCTCCACCGTGACAATCATCCTGTAAGTCCCCAGGCTATCCATCAGGTCCCTGTCAATGGGCTTCAATGTATGTATATTATATACCGCTGTACTAATATCTGACTTTTCCAGCTCCTCTGACACCTTCATGGCAACACTGACCATGGAGCCGGTTGCCAGAATGCAGATGTCCTTTCCCTCCCGCAGGGATACCGCCTTTCCAATCTCAAATTCATAATCCTCCCGATATACGGAGGGCATGCGCTTTGTCCCTGTCAAACGAATGTATACCGGCCCTGGAAATGTCAATGCCGCCTCCAGACACTTCACTTCCTCCAGGCAGTCCGCTGGAGACAATATGGTCATGCCAGGAATTGACCTGAAAATTGCCACATCTTCCAATGCCATGTGAGTGGCACCCAGAATCCCTGCTGAAAATCCGGCAGTCAACCCAACCAGCTTGACGGGGGCATTCATATATCCCATGCTGATCCTTACCTGATCAAGAGCCCTGGTAGACAGAAAGGATGCATATGTGGCGGCAAAAACTGTCACCCCCTCACAGGCAAGGCCTGCAGCCACTCCAATCATATTCTGCTCCGCAATTCCCACATTATAGAGATTCTGAGGATACTCCTGCCGGAAACGTTCCAAGCCGGAAAATTTACATAAGTCTGCTGTGACAATGCACAGTCCGGGATACTCCTTGGCAAGTTCTCCCATAGCCAGTCCAAAAGTTCCCGTGCTCCCCACCATGGACCACATTCTAAGCATCTTTCTATCAATTTCCATCCCCTGCAACCTCTTTCCATGCCTGTTTTTCCTGTTCCACTGTCATCATGCCATGATGCCACTCAGCCTGACTCTCCATAAAGGAAATCCCCTTTCCTTTGACCGTATCTGCTATGATAGCGTTTGGTCCAGAGCTTCTCCTCCTCAAAGCATCATCTATCTGCTCCAGATTGTGCCCGTCAATCCGGCAGCTTTCCCAGCCGAAAGATTTCCACTTTTCCTCCAGGGATGCCACCGGCATCACCTGCTCTGTCTCCCCGTCATATTGGAGATGGTTTCTGTCAACAATTACTGTCAGATTCTCCAGACCATACTTTGCCGCCGCCATGGCAGCCTCCCAAATAGAGCCTTCGTTGCACTCTCCGTCCCCCACCAGGACAAACACCCTGGCATTTTCATTTCCTTTGCGTTTTAGCGCCAGTGCCACTCCCACGCCAAAAGAAAGTCCCTGCCCAAGGCTTCCCGATGAAAATTCAATCCCCAGTTCCTCATTCCTGCTGGGATGCCCATACAGAACCGTGTGTTCTCCCTTAAAAGTCAGCAAATCTTCCTCCGACAGCACATTCATCCGCTCCAGCACAGCATAGACTGCGGGCACTCCATGCCCCTTACTCAGAATAAAGCGGTCCCGCTCCTCAGAGACAAACAAATCTTTTCCGATATGCATCACACGCAGATATAAAACCGCCACAATTTCTATCATAGATAAAGCTGCACCAAAGTGAAAGCCCTCGCTGCCTGCCGCTTTTGCCATGCGCAGGCAGTCCTTCCGCATTTCCCGGCAATGCATTTCCAAGCCCTTCTTTTCCTCATCATTCATTTCCAGTCACACCACCAATCCCCTTGAAAGGTTTCCAATCACATCATAGCCATCCCAGTAAACGCCAATGTCCATGGCCTGTCCCACCGGCACAATCCTATCCACTCCTCGCACATGATGATCCACCAGGCATTCTGCCAGCATCTCCCGGGAAACCCCGAATGTGACACAGGTCTGAACCCTCTGGGAAAGCCTGTGGCAAATTTCCTCAAAACTGCCCAAATCCATCTCATAAAACAGGCCGAATTTCCCCCGCAATTCCTCCATCTGCTCCGGCAATTCCTGCAGCGAAACCACATAAAGCAGATTGCCGTATCGCTGCAGGGAGCCTTTCCCCTTTCCCGATGCTGCATTCTCGCACAGCAGGGTATATTTATCCATCACTTTCTTTTCCGGCAGTTCATATTTTTCCGCCGCCCGGTGCACCGCATCCCAGAATCTCTTCCTGACAGAGTTACCGATAGCATTCCTCCCGACCTCTCCATTTTCAGAGACATCCATTCTGTCATCCACATTCCCGGCAGCGTTCATCCAGAATATCAGATGAGGCGAAGAACAGGCATTCTGATCCATAAGGTAGGTATCGTTATAGAATTTCTCTGCCAAATCCGCCAGCTGTCCCTCCTCCAGTGCTTCCACTGCCTCCTGGTCAAACAGGGCAAAAGAATACCTGTCCGCAAAGGTAATTTCCGTAGCCCGTGGCCTTAATTCCGACTTTCTGATTTCCCGGATGGCAGTATCCCCGCCCCAGATTACCCGCACATCACACTGGCTGGAATAAAAATCATTGACTTCCCTGTCGTGTCCATAGGAGACCACCTGAGTCTGCTCCGCCAGAAGTCGGTGCTCCGGCCGCTGCAGCACCTCCCTGATTCCCCGGCACAGGATATCCGTCTGCGGGAACTCCTTTTCCGACACCCTGACCACATTGGCATTTCCTGCCAGCAGTCCAAAGGCAAGGCTGTAGGCAAAATTCACCGGCACATTGGAAGGTGCAATGTGAAATGCCAGCCCCCGCCCCAGCCTGTTTTTACAGAATGGATAGGCCTCCCGCAGCCGCTGAATATTTCCCTTTCTGCACCAGAAAGCAAAGGCCATGATATCCGGAAACCCCTTCGCCTCCCGGTCTCCTCGCAGGACTTTCGACAATTCGTCCAAAAAACTGCAGACTTCTGGGCTGTAGACGGGAAGAGGCCTGACTTCTATCCTGCCATCTCCCACCAGATATTTTATATTATTTTTGTTCATAGGTATCACTACACCCTCTCACTTCCGCATTCTTGATTCTTCCTGTAATCTTAAAATATTTTCCCAATCTTCCACAAGGACAATCATCTTCCCCCTGGATTATTCCCATATCCTCCGTCAGGATGGAATGACCCGGGTAGGATTCCGGAATGGCAGAGACCACCTGAATGATGCCCTCCTCCCCAAAAGAACAGACAGAAAAATCATCCTTCCTCCTGGCAATGACATCAGAGAAAATGCTGGCATGAAGATGTCCATGTTCACACTCCATGTAAATGCATCCCGTCTGCTCCACCATGCCGTAATAGTCATGAATCTGGGAAATCCCGCACACTCTCTGGAGTTCCCTCTTAAATTCCTCCGGCTCCACCTTCTCGTTTTGGAGTTTCTTCCACCCGCCGCCGTGAATGAGCACTCCCTCAGATAAATCTATCTTTCCCGGGCACTTCGCTAATTCCTGGTAAAAATGCTGCCAAATCATGAAAGTAAATCCGAAGAGCAATATCTTCTTCCCCTGATGCTTCTCCAGGAATTCCGAAACTCCTTCCAGGTCAATGGACATATCTTCCTTAAAGCATTTTTCCTATCCCATGGCAAAAAGGAAAAACCC
>CAZSGT010000225.1:0-4226 GCA_964606215.1 uncultured Lachnospiraceae bacterium | reverse complement strand
AATTCAGATTCTGTACCTTTCCAGCGAGACGCCATGTATCCCCGTCTACGGACACTTCCGGCTTCGATTTCAGTACCTTGTCCATAATCTCTCTGCCCTGACTGTCACAAAATTCATTATCCATATATACTGCCGCCTCGTCAGGCTGTAATATAATTTCATCTTCGCCGGCAATGGCAAGCAGGCGGTTGTAGCTGCTAAGTGAAATCACATGGGGATAATCTGCGTAAGAAACCGTGTTGATACATTTATCCCTGGCATCAGACTGTTCTAAATTCTTCAGTGCAGCCATTAATTTTTCTGCCCGAAAGGCATTGTCATAATCGTCGGCAGAGTTAATATACCCTGCCCGCATATCGAACAAATCTGAAAACTGCCCATCTATGCCGGACTCTTTTAGCTCTTGCCGTATCTGCGTGCTATCCACTGACTCCGTCAAAAATGTGTAATCCAGTACATGCTGTTCGGACTGTCCGTAAAACCCTGCAATAGACACACCGGAACCAAAACAGCACAGTGCGGCCAGTATTAAAAGGGAACTGACAGCAACCGAAGCGGAACGATACATGACATTTTCCTGAATCTGGCGGAAGTTAAATACCCGAAGCTGCCGGTTTTTGTTTCCCATTTTGGCCAGGGCGCCAATAAGAATCCGAAGACCGAAAAAGAAAACCAGCGTTCCAAAAAATCCCAGAGCCAGCGTCAGCGCCATCCTGCCTATGGCATACCAGGATATTCCCCGAATCGCCATGGTATATGCTGCAATCAGGCAGCATATGCCTGCTGTCAGGGCGGTCACATACACAAATACAGGCAGTTGTTTTTTCGTTCCCTGGGGTGTGTCTACCAACAGGGAGGCAATCTCCTGTCCGGCAATTTTTCCACTGAGTATGAGAAATGCCAGAAACTTAATCAATCCAAAGCCCACCGCAGTCCACAACACCGCCTGGGGTGAGAAAGTAATCTGATGTCCGATGACGCCAAGACCCACCAGTCTTGCTGTAACCAGACTGATTCCCTCGGATAATAAAACTGCTATGGGAAGCCCGATTACCAGCGCGACAATGCTGCTGCGGACATCCTCCGCCAAAATCATGAAAAACAGCTTCCGGCGCCGCATCCCCATCATCAGGTACACGCCAAATTCGTGCCGGCGTCTTTCTAACTGGAATTTGCTTGCATAGTATATCAGAAAAAACAAGATAAATAAGGTCATGCCATAAAAAACCGGAATCATTTTCAAAAGCCGGTCTACCGCATCGCTTTCCATCTTTGCCAGAAACAGCATAACGTCCTGTTTGGATAGAGATAAAATAATATAAAATGCGACAATAGATATAATCAGGGAAGCAAAAAACAAACCGTTTTCCTTCCTGTCCCGTTTGCTGTTGCGGGCAACTAATTTAAAGAACATTTGCACTACCTCCCCCCAGCTGAGCCATGACCGTTACAATCCGCTCATAAAATTCCTGTCTGGACTCCCGGGGAGTATCCCGGCGCAATTCATGGATAATTTTACCATCCTGTATACAGAGAATCCTTCTGCAATAACTGGCGGCGCCGGAGTCATGGGTTACCATTAAAATAGTAGCTTCATCGTCCTGGTTTAAGCCCTCCAGCTTTTCCATCAGCGCTTTTGCATTTTTGGAGTCCAACGCCCCGGTTGGCTCATCTGCAAGGATGATTCCTGGATTTAAAATCAGTGCCCTTGCCGCTGCCACCCTTTGTTTTTGCCCTCCGGACATCTGTGCAGGGAACTTACCCAGCACATCGGTGATTTCCAGATACTGTGCCAGCTGCTTCAGGCGGCGCATACTTTCCTGCTCACCTACTTTATGCAGGGATAGCGGCAAAAGGATATTTTCCTGACCTGTAAGATTATCTAATAATTCAAAATTCTGGAACAGATAACCAATCTCTTTCCCCCGGTACTCGGCAAGCTTTGACCCGCGCATTTTTTGTATCTCGGCGCCCTTCATGATTATTTTTCCGCTGCTTGGCAAAACAACGGTGGCAATACAATTCAAAAGCGTGGACTTGCCGGAGCCACTGCTTCCCATGATTCCCAGAAACTCTCCCGGCATAACCTGAAAGGTAATACCGTCCAACGCCTTTGTCTGATTATCTGATTTTCCATAATATTTCTTTAATGCTTCGATTTGTAATATGGGTTCCATATTTTTTACCTCCTGTTCGTTCTGATATTATACTAGCACAGCGTCAAGTAAAATAACACTTACAACGAATGAAAGGAAGTATCTTCATGAAGCAATTTTCTCTGTACCGAGAGTTTTATTTCATAATTTTATTCAATGTATCAAACAATACATTTATGTCTATGGGTTTTGGAATGTGCCCATCCATTCCACACTGCAATGCTTCCTGCCGATCCTCTTCAAAAGCATTGGCCGACATAGCAAAAATCGGCACGCTTGCCAGCTCCGGATTTTCCAGATTACGGATTGCCTTTGTCGCCTCATAACCGTTCATCACTGGCATCTGAATGTCCATAAGCACCAGCTGGTAATATCCCGGTTCCGAATATTTTAACTTGTCTACCGCAACCTGTCCGTTTTCAGCCACGTCCACTGAAAATCCTGCCTCACTGATGATTGCCACCGCAATTTCCTGATTCAGTTCAATATCTTCCACCAGCAAAATTCGTCCTTCACCGTGTTTCTCCTTCCGCGAGATTTTCCTGTCACTGCCGGTTTCCTCTGCGGACCGTGGTTTCTTTTCCTCGGAGCAAAGATGGAATGCGAAGGAAACACAAATCTTCGTGCCAACTCCCTGCTGGCTTTCCACTTCAATGACGCCCTCCATCATTTCTACGATATTCTTTGTGATTGCCATCCCAAGACCAGTTCCTTGAATTCCGCTGATTGTGGAATTCCGCTCTCTCTCAAAAGGCTCAAAAATATGGGATATAAATTCATCACTCATTCCAATACCGGTATCTTCAATACAGAATTCATAATTCACACACCCATCCGGCGCTTCGTCTTTCTCGGTAACGACCAGCCGGATGCTGCCCCCAGGTTCCGTATATTTCACGGCATTACTCAAAAGATTTAACAGCACCTGGTTTAACCGCAGCTGGTCACAATATATATTTTCGTCCCGGACACTTACTGTATCGATATCCAGTGAAAGCTGTTTTTCACGAATATCCACCTGTATAATATTTTGCAGTCCCTCTATGATATCCCTCAAATTGCAGGGTTTTTCTTCTAATTGTATTTTGCCGCTTTCAATCCGGCTCATATCAAGGACGTCGTTAATCAGACGCAGCAAATGATTCCCCGATATCTGAATCTTTTGAAGATACTCCTCTACCTGCTCGCTGCGATCTATATGCGCCATGGCAAGTGTTGTAAAGCCCACAATGGCATTCATCGGAGTACGGATATCATGGGACATATTGGACAGAAATGCACTTTTTGCCTCATTGGCTTTATTGGCCTGCATAAGCGCCTCCTCCAACAAGTTCTGTTTCTCCATCTCATCACGGATTTCTTGATCCACACTGCGAAATCCCAATACAACTCCCTGGCTCTCCTCCCACACTCCGGCACGTACGGCTTTCATCTGAAAATATTTCATTTCACCGCCGCAAATCACACGATAATTCACATGAAACACACTTTTTTCTGCCAGTTCTTTTCTCAGGTGCTCTGGCGATACCGCCTCCCGCAGCATTTCCCGGTCCTCTGTATAGACACAGGTCGGTATATATGTTCCCAGGCTTTCCTCCATGGTAATCTCCCCGGAAAAAAGCGGCTGCAGGACATTGTGTTTACATTTTCCCATGCGAAGAGTACCTCCCTTGCCCGTGTCAAGGTCGAAGTAGCAGACAAGATTGTAATCAATTGCCAACGCCTGCACCAATTCCATCTGGCGTTTCTCTTTCTCCATCTGCTCCTTTTCTTCCTGTGTTTTCTGGGTTGTACAATCCAAAAGGAAACGCTGATAAACCAGTTCCCCGTTCTGCTCCAAAAGTTTGACGTTACCTATAATGTACAAAACTTCTCCGCCCTTATGCCGCACACGATATTCCACACTGATACTGTCACCCTGTTTTTTCAGGCTTTTAATAGAGACTCGAAGCTTTTCCTTATCCTCTTCCACCACCGATGAAGCAATCATATCAAATCCCGTTTCCATCAATTCTTCCTGGGATTTATATCCCAGAATTTTCAGTTCCGCACCATTTACGCTGATAATGC
>CAZSGT010000224.1:0-4238 GCA_964606215.1 uncultured Lachnospiraceae bacterium | reverse complement strand
GTTGCGCCTTGCGTATTTTCTTTTGTCCTTTTCGCAAGCCTTCACTAATCTGGCTACTTCCTCCCGACTGAAATACTTTAAGCCTTTTTCTACTGTGTACCTTTCTTTTTTCATTTGTTTGTTCCATCCTTTCATAACTCGACATGTTTACAGGTAACAGCAACATTGTATCGAAGTCTCTGGCTGACAGACTAGACAAAATATCTATTTTGTCTAGTTGAGAATTTTGAAAACACACCAAAATATGGGGCTCAGGAACGTCCAGACAGACACATGTCTGAAAAAAACAAAAAAACAGTCCCGTATTGACCAGTAAGGAGGAAAAGCATGAACAAAGTGATTTTAATGGGACGTCTCACCAGAGACCCAGAGATACGGTACTCCCAGGGAGACAACCCGATTGCCATTGCAAGGTATACCCTTGCAGTGGACCGCAGATTTAAACGGCAGGGGGATGACCAGACAGCAGATTTCATCAACTGCGTGGTGTTTGGAAAAGGCGCAGAGTTTGCTGAAAACTATTTAAAACAGGCAACCAAGATTGTAGTTTGCGGTCGCATACAGACCGGCAGTTACACTAACAAGGATGGTAAAAAGGTTTATACCACGGAAGTCGTGGTAGAAGAGCATGAGTTTGCGGAAAGAAAAACTGTTTCTACTGCCAGTGGGGAAAATACCGAGGGTGCAGATGAGGATGGCTTTGTGAATATTCCGGAGGATTTGGCAGAGGATTTACCTTTCAACTAAGTTAGGACAGCGAAGAAAAGAGGTAAATTATGGCAAGTTTGGACCCATTGGATAGAAGGGCGTTGAAAAAACGCAGAGTAAAGTTGTTTTTGATATGTATATTTCTGCTTACGCCGCTCAGTATCTTCTGCAGCATATTCCTGAATAGATGTCTGTTGACACAAACAGTTTCCTCACATATGGACTGGGGACAAGAACTGCAATATTTTTTCAGTTTTCAGGATGCTAGATTATCTCTGCTTTGGTTGTTTATAGAGATTATTATTATCGTCGGTCTATATCAAATGATATTTCTACAGGCATCCCCGATTATATCGGAAAGCAGGGAGCAGCAGATTACAGATAACATCAGTATTCCGGTGGCTGTGGGAAATGGACAATATGGCAATGAGCGATTTCTGACTGAGGAAGAGAAAAAGGCAATACCGGAGTTTTCGGTGTACATACCAGGAAAAACAAAACCGGAGGGAAAGGGCGGCATTGTCCTGCAAATGACAATAAACAGTGCTGGCAAGGAAGAAATTCTATATATGCCGGAAGATATCCATACGATTCTTCTGGGTGCCACCCGTTCTGGTAAAAGCCGGAGAGTGATGCTGCAAAGTATCTGGCTGATTTCCCTGTATGGGGAAAGTATGGTAATCACGGACCCAAAAGGAGAAATGCATGCATACACCCGGGCGTATCTGGAACAAAACGGATATAACGTGATTGACTTCGATTTGTGCCGTCCCAACTGTGGAAGGCATTACAACTATATGCAGCCGATTCTGGATGCCCTGGCAGAGGGAGATACCTCTACAGCAGTGGATTATACATGGGATTTGGTTGCCGTACTTGTCGGAGAGGCAAAGGGAGAACCTTTGTGGTCTAACGGCGAGTCTGCCACCATTGCCGCCGGCATTATGATAGTTGCCATGGATGCCCCACCGGAACATAAAAATCTGGCAAATGTGTATTATTTCCTGGCATTTATGTGTGAGCCGGATGAGGACGGAGAAATGCCAATCAATGACTACCTGGATGATTTAGATGATTCCCATCCGGCAAAAGGTGTATTTGCCATGGCAAAAATTGCCCAGGGGCGGACCCGTTCCAGTTTTTTTACGTCGGCACTTGGTACATTAAAGCTGTTTACAAATTGGAATGTGGCAGAAGTTACCTCAAAAAGTGACTTTACATTGGAAGAGATTGTCCAGCGAAAAAGCGTGTTGTTTATCATTGTACCAGATGAGAAAAAGACATTATATCCGTTAGCTTCTCTATTAGTAAATCAGCTGTATGTGTCCCATGCAAAGGAAGCAAGAAAACATGGAAGTCGGGTCCTGGTTGACTGTAATTATCTGCTGGATGAGTTTGGAAATTTTCCAACCATACCATCCTTCGATTCCATGTTATCGGTTGGCGCCGGCAGGGGACTGCGGTTTTTGCTTGTACTGCAGTCCTATCAGCAGTTAGAAGAGCACTATGAGAAAACCTTTAAGACCATTAAGGATAACTGCCAAAACATAGTGTATCTGAAATCTCCATCCCCGGAGACGGTAAAAGAAATATCGGAAATGTTGGGAAGTTACACCATTCAGACTTCTTCCGTATCGGGAAATTCCGGAAAAAATCCGGGAGACAGTACATACAGCGATTCCGCACAGCAGGCAAAACGGGAGCTGCTTACGCCGGCAGAGGTTGGCAGAATCCAGTCTCCATACAGCCTTTGCCGGCTAATTGGTAATTTTCCGGCAATTATGAAGTCCCCGGATATATCCCAGTACCATGCAAATAAGGAGCTTGGGCTGGGGGATAAAAAGCACAATCAGAAGTTAATTATGGATTTTGAAGCCAGGCGTGAGGAACGTCAGACAAAGGAACCTGCTTTGTGGGGTATCTGGAAAGATTATGTATTTACAGCAGCCAAACAACCGTCACAGCTGTCACAGCCACTGGGTGCATTGTTTGATGAGCCTTTTGATATGAGTAATCCACCAGAGGATACTGGTTCAGAAACCATTACATTTTTAGATTTAGGATAAGAAAGGATGAGGAAATGTTAGAAATGTTTTATTTAAGTTCAATGATACTGCCGTTATTGGCAAATAAAATTGAGGAATCCAATTTTGGAAAGGGCTTAAAAAACCTGGCTAATGATGCGTCTTCGGTAGTGATAGGACTGTGTTTTAGCATGGCAGTAATATGGATGGGAATCACAGCAATAAAACTGCAGGGCGCTGATGAACAGGAGCAGGCTTCATTGAAGAAAAGGCAGAAAGTAATAGTGATATCCTGTATTGTTGGTACTTGTGCAAGTGCGATTCTTAAACTGGGTCTGTCTTATTTTAAGTAAATATGAAATGTACCAATAGATTGGAGGGTGATGCATAGTGGGCTGGCTGACAAAACATCTTTTGAGATTGTTTGATGATGTTATCCAGGGAATTGTGGATTTTCTGGGAGAGGTTGTCAATGGCATCTTTGACATGATTGTGGATGCAAATAATGCAGTAGATACCAGCGGGGTAACAAAATATACTGCGGCATTAGCTATTGCGTTGCTGGGGATTTATTTTGTGAAAAAAATGATAGATGTGTATGGTTTGCAGACGGACGGGGACCCGGATTCAGACCCTATATTGTATGTGGAAAAATGCGTATTTATTGTTGCTATTATTAGTTGCAATAACTGGATTTTTAAACAGCTTTTGCGCATGTCAAAACTGGTAACCTCCGATATAAGCTCTTCGGTTGGAAAAAGTTCGATATCCAAACACACAACCACTCTGGTGGATGATGTCATGGTCTTGGCAGATACGCTTGGAACGGGGTATGTTCTTGTTTTTTTGTTAGTCATTTTGATAACCATGATAGCCGTCATTATTTTTACCGTAGTTGCCTCTATCCGGGGTGCTGAATTGATTTTAATGAAATGTCTGATTCCGTTGTTTGCATTGGACATGCTCACAACGAACCGAGAGCGGTGGAATAAATTTTTTACTGCCTACATGGTAACATTTTTCGGTTATGCGATACAGGTATTTGCCTACCGGATGTTCTGCCAGCAGTACATGGTAATGACAGTAGAAGCATCATCCATACAGACATATGTGGTGTTTGGCTGGGTAATTTTGATGATTCGTTCTCCAAAGTGGCTGACAGATTTTGTGTACACAAGCGGAGTGGGGTCTGCCATCGGGCGTGGTGCACAGACTGCCGTATTTTTATTAAGAAGATAATTCTGCAGGGGGCAGAAAGAAAGCAGGTGCAGTATGTATACATCCCTTACGGAACTAAGGTTATATAAAGTTGCCATTATATCTTTGGCAGAGGTCATTTTTCTGTACCGTTTTGGCAAATTATGTTTGGAGAGAACAACCTGTGAGGAGGAAGAACTTCCAGCGTTAAAGAAAAAACAGAGATATATGGTGCTTGCAATGATACTGGTACCATCAATATCAGAGCTTATCACGTTATTCTGGCAATATTTTTCAGGAGGAAGTGCA